>JAVWLC010000206.1:0-4843 GCA_036638175.1 Raoultibacter sp.
TGGTGCGTTGCTGCGTATCTATCGCAATCAGGACTTCGTGTGCAAAGGTCATCCTGAGTTGCTGCTCGGCAAACCAATCGGCATGTACCACTGCGACAAATGTGGTGAGATGCAAATGGCCGGTACGTTCCATCTTCCTAAAGAGGAAACTGCAAATGTCTAAAGGTGGTTATTGGCAAGTAAAGCCAGACTCTGATTCAGAAGAAATTCTGCTCAAGC
Source organism: Raoultibacter sp. (assembly GCA_036638175.1). Lineage (GTDB taxonomy): Bacteria > Actinomycetota > Coriobacteriia > Coriobacteriales > Eggerthellaceae > Raoultibacter. The sequence goes on from JAVWLC010000206.1 coordinate 220, forward strand.
TCGCGGCTGTTCTCGGTATTGATCTGGATAGCGAAGACGTTCCTGATCTGCATTGTACTCTGGCGTATGACAAGCGTAACCCAGAAGTGCAGGCGCGCCCTGACGAAGACGCTGAGTTCTTTGCCGTTGTTAAGTCTGCAACCATCTTTGGTGGTGATGACAAAGTTCTGGTACTGTTGTTAGAATCAGAAGACCTGTGCAAAGAGCATGACCGCATTCATGCTTGTGGTGCTGCACACTTTGACTTCTCTCCGTACCAGCCGCACGTCAGTCTGCTGTATAATGCGAAAGACAGTCAGGTCGAATATCTCAATGAGATTCTCGGCCATCCGGGTCGTCCGCCGATTACTCTGCGTTTCACCAATGAGTCGCAAGAGCCTATCAACGAGAAGGCACGTTAATCCTCAGCGGTGGCCATGTGCTGCCGCTTTTGTCGTTCTGGAGTAAATCTTATGGAAATGTTCGTTAGCTTGGCACACGAAATCCCTGTTGAAGAAAAAGACAAGGAAGAGAAGCAAGAACCTACAGAAGCGCAGAAGCAAGCGCTGGCACGTCAAGAGCAACAACGCATTCTCGATACGTATGGCATCGACGCTACCAAAGAAGAAATTGAGAAAGGCGAAGAAGACCGTAAGCGCATTGAAGAAGAACAGGCAGCCGAGAAGCGTACCCAGCAGCCAGAAGACTTGGGTAAGTTCAAAGCGAACGAAGAACTAACCGCTACAGATATTCAAAATGTTCACGATCACCTCAACCGCGAATAGGAATCTGTAAATAAGAGTCAAAGCAACTAACAGGTGTATTTGACCATGAATAATAAGTCGAATCTCACAGGTGGTCAGATAGAAAGCGTAATGGACACTATGCTCCATGACTGCCTTCGTGAGATTGTTGAGAATACGAATATATTCGACGTACAGCTTACCTACCTGTTAGGACTGATCACGTCGAACAAGAAGCGAAAGCCATACAACGCAGAAACGCGTGAACGTGCTATCAGTCTTCTGATAAAAGCCTTGTCGGTTCCACGTAGCGAGAAGATGACCTACATTATGGAACTGAAAATGGAACGCAACTTTATCTATGTGTTCCTGGAAAATGTAATTAAACGGTACTACACAACGTATGTCGATTTGTATCGCCGCTTCATCGTGACGACCGACAACGACCGACGTGCAATCTACTCCAGACGCTTGGACGTTTACGTTAAGATGTTTGGCGCCGATTCACGTTCGAAGTTATTTGTCGCGCTCAATCGACTGAATGATATGTTGCCGCAGTTCATGGAATATTTCCATAGCGTCGTCGGTGACTTCTATCGTCTGTGTAGCAACCAGACCAAGTTCTATATTGATACCAATAAAGGCAAGCTGTATGACAGCAAAGACGTGCGCCAGAACTTCCTGCGTAACGTCATTATTGCAATCAATAAATATGACTCCTCTCGTGGTGCGATTGTGAGTTATGCGAAGTGGTGGATCTTGAACGCCCAAACCTGTAGTAGTAGCGAGCATGAATATGGCATCGCTTATACCATTCCCCAGACTCAACGTAAGAAACTGGCGACAGGTGAAGACAACACTTCAATGAATTTCTCGGTAAGTCTCGATGCTCCAACGTCTGAGTCTGATGAAGGTGCGGACGCGTCCCTACATCAAAAAGTGAGTGACCACCATCACTTAGAAGACCACGTTGATAGTGAAAGACGTACTGAAAAACTGAGGCTGCTGATTAAGCGTGTCGATCCATACGGCGTTGCTCGTTTAACGATGGACGTTGGTGAGGAGTTCGATAAATTTGAAATCGAACAGATGCGCAAACACATGCAACTTCAAGGGCTAGCCTAGAAACTGTAAACATTGCGAAAGCAAACTCAATATTGAGGAATCATAATGGCACGTGGATTTGGTGACATTCAAGATAAAGGTAACCGCGATAACCTGCGCGAATCTGACATTTTCGAAATCTTCCCTCTGGCGAAGAAAGCAAACGGCAACTGGGTTTCAATCCGTCTTTTAGATACTGACCTGCTTCCTATCAAGAAGCACTGGATCAAAATCATGGGCGGCAAAGACAAAGATAAAGAAATCAAAATCCCACGTCTTTGCGTAAACTTTGACCCTGACAATCAGGGCAAACCGTTGCGCGGTATGAAGTGTCCATACTGCGGTATTGCTCACGGTAACGATGAGTCCGGCGCACCAGCGCAATACGACTACAAGTGGTATGCGCAAGCGATCATTCGTGACGAACAGGCTGCTGCTCCGCGCAAGATGCCGAAGCTCACGAAGAAAGAACTGAAAACTGGTAAGAAAGAAATGGGCAGTGAGTCTTGGACTCCTGTTATGTGCATTCCGCTCACCAACTCACTGGCGCAGAAAATCAAAGAGCTGGGTGAACGTAACATTCACACGGTGAAAGATAAGAAGTCCGGTAAGAAGTCTAAGCAAGCGTTCCAGGTTAACCATCCGAAGTATGGCTGCGATATTGAAATCAAATACAACGCCAAGAAAGCTCCGGCCGAACGTTACACAATCGAACGCGGCGATCATACTCCGCTGAAAGACTTCGAAAAAGAATATCTCACCTGGGACTTCGATAACTGGGAAGAGATTTACGATATGCTCGGCCGCCTGAATGAAGCAGACGCTCTGACTGACTTCAAAAAGATGGATGTTCTCGGTGTTAATCCTGGTGATGATGACGAGGATGACGACGATGATGACGGCATGTCTCTCGGCAAGAAAAAGAAAGGCGGCAAAGCTGATAAGAAGAAACGCCGTAGCATGGACGATGACGACGAAGATGACGATGACGACGATGAAGATGATCGTCCCTCCAAGTCCAAGAAGTCCAAGCCATCTAAGTCCAAGCGTCTGTTAGACGACGAAGATGACGACGACGACGACGATGAAGATGATCGTCCGTCCAAGAAAAAGAAATCTTCTAAGGACAAAAAGTCCTCGAAGGTTAAGTCCAAGAAGTCTAAGCGTTCAAGCGATGACGACGAAGACGAAGACGATAAGCCTAAGAAGAAGAAAAAGAAATCTTCTGACAAGGTAAAATCATCCGATAAGAAGAAAAAGAAAAAGTCTTCTGATGACGATGACGACGACGCGCCGAAGAAAAAGAAAAAGAAGAAAAAGTAATCTGACTCGGGGCGGCGTTAGCCACCCCTTCTTTTCTCTAAATCTGGACTAACTCTCAATGGCGAAAACGAACAACAAGGCTGAGAAGAAAGCTGAGAAGAAAGCTAAAGTCAAAGCCTCGAAGACCAAGGGTAAAGCCGTTGCTGCTGACGATATCGGCGGTGTGGAAATTGAAGGCTTTGATCTCGGCAGTCTAATGGACGATGTGCTTGATGGCATCGAAAAGAAAACAAAAGTAAGCTCGCAAGACGCAGCCCGACACGCACCACGTATCTCTACTGGTGTGCTCGCGCTTGATATGTACCTCGACGGCGGTATCGTGCCTGGTGGTTGGTATACGTTTAGTGGCGGTGAGCAGTCGTGTAAGTCTACAATGACCATGAGCATTATGGCGAGTCTGATTCGTCTGAAATACTCTGGCATTAGCGTAGTGTTCGACTACGAAGGTTCAACCGATGCAGACTACGTTGCTGGTCAGCTCAAAACGTTTGGCGTTACTGTTGACGCTAAGACCATCTTCGGTGTGCGTGATGACGATACTGGCGAATGGCTGATCAAACCACGCATTCGTTACTACGCGCCTGATAACGGTGAGCGTTTCTTCGATTATATGTCGATGCTGCGTCGTCGTCTGCCTGATAAGATCGTCGATAAAGACGGAAGCGCGTACTACATCTTTGAAAACAACAAAGAGAACGCGAAGAAAGTTGCTGGCAAGTACGACAAGAAATGGTTCAGCCGTAACAACCAATTCAAAGTACCTGCGAACGACGGTCACATGCAGGCTATGGTTATCGTTGACTCCTATCCAGCAATGATGCCAGACCAAGTCGATGATGACGAAGGCTCGAAAGCAATGGCGCTTCAAGCGCGTATGTTCTCTGACGGTATCAAACGTTTCCGTGGCGGTATGCGTCGTAAGATGATGACTATCGTTGGCGTTAACCAGTTGCGTCAGAAACCTGCTGTTATGTTCGGCAGCCCTGAATATGAACCGGGCGGCGATGCGCTCAAGTTCTACTGCTTCGACCGTGATACGCAGATTCGTACTGACCACGGTGTGCTGACTGCACATCAGATCAAAGAACTGATCGATGCTGGTACAGTTGTGAAAGTTGAATCGTTCGACGGTTATCAGCAAATCAATGGTGCATGGAAAGTTGACGACGCTCCGTTCCCAATCGAACTGAATGCTGGTGGCCACAGCTACATCGGTAGCGCTGAACATAGGCAGTTCGTACTCGTTCCTGGCACAACTGCCGACGGTATGAAAGTGTTCTATCCTGAGTGGCGTACTCTGAATGAGATGGCTCACGGCTACAGTCCGATAACTGGTGCGTGTGGTGATACTACTGGTATCTTTGCAGGGCTTCGTGTTCCTCCGGTGAAAGAACTGAAAGAGCAAGTGCCTGATGCGTTTGATCGTGCATCTGCATATGTTCGTTGGGTATTAGACAGCGCCGTTGCTACAAGTC
>JAVWLC010000207.1:0-1906 GCA_036638175.1 Raoultibacter sp.
GCAGCAATCAAAAGGCCATTGGTATTGACTTCTATTCCCCAAAAACCCTTTTCGCGACCCATGCGAATAATCTCAGGTAAATCTTTGCGACACGTCGGCTCGCCGCCCGTTATCTGCACGGCACCATCAATTCCCACGGCCGATTCAATCACATCGTACATTGTGCGAATTTCATCAAGCGTCGGATCGCCTTCACCTGTTTCGGCACTCATGAAGCACACGGGACAATGGAGGTTACAATTGCGCGTCACCTCAATTTCAAGCAGCGTCCCGCGTCGTTGATGCCGCGAACAGGTTCCACAGCCATGAGGACACGCCTCCGTAGCCGCAAGCGTAGTGCGCGGCGCGGTCTTGGGAAACGCGAGCGATTGTAGCCATTCGTAATGATCAGCATCAGGCCACATGCGCGTAGCGAGTTTCCCGTGCTCAGGACACGTGCGCTCCATCCACACCACTCCCTCAACATCAGCGTATACCGCAGCTTTGAGCTCAGTCAGACAATGCGGACACAACGCCGTTGTTGCATGAAGTGGCCGACAATCGTCCCCCGCATGCACACCCGCTGCTGTGCCATCAATTGCAGTCATGATTTATTCCCCCGCATCAATGTACTGACGGGGATCATGCTCTTCGTTGGGAGGCGTGGATACCTGAAAGCCCATATAGTCCACCCAGTCGATGACGCGCTGCGGCACGAACAGGTCTTCTTGATACTCGGCAGCCAAAGCAATAGCGCGCATGCAAGAAATAGCATGCGCAAGATCGGTCTGCTCATCAATGTCCGCCACAGGGGAAAGAAACGCCGAAGGAATCTTCTTCTCGGTCAGTTTTTCCATATACCCATCAAGCGCCGCACGACCTTCAAGGTTGTAATACACTCCCTGGTGGTCAATTGGCGTATTGTAGCTAAATCCTACCAGCGAAGTACCGCATTCCTGGCAGGGCGCCTGAACAAAGCCAGGCTTCCCGATTCCTTGGAAGTAATCGAGCCATTGAAATGCCTGCTTAATATGCGTTTTTGGCATGGTTGGAATATCGCCACCCACCGAAACAATATGCTCGTAGCCCATGCCGAATATCTGGCGGAACGCATCGTCAAAGTGATCATCAAAGGTAGCGCCCTTGTCAGTGAGATAGCGAATCTCCATCGGCCAAGGCCCAATGGCATCGTAGGTTTCCTTCATGAGAGCCACGCTATCAGCGGGCGTCGTGCACACGAAGAAGTCGTAGGTGATACGGTCTGACGTGGGGTCTGCTGCTACGAGCGCATCGTTTTCTGCCTGCAACTCAAGGAGTGCGCGCATTGCCAATTCGCTCACATCATAAAGACTACGCCTGAAGAACTCTGCTGCCTGCTCAGCGCTCAAGATACCATCGTGCTCACGCGTGAGGCGCGTCTTCACCATGCCCGCAACAGGTGGTTTGCTGAAAAGCAACAATGCTTGTTTTTTCTCCGCCACGAAAATCTCCTTTTCCCCTGGGCGCGTGCCCAGCTATACGTTTTCCCAACTCAGTGGCTCATCTATCGTGCGAAGCACGCAGTCAAGGGCGTTATAAGACCACGTACCAATCATCGGTTCATCAAGCTGACAGGTAGTCAGGCAGTTCACGTTTGATTCCCAGATACCGCCCAAGTGTGGCAAACCGGGCTCCCATTCAGGATGCCACCAGCCGTAATCCACATTGAGCACATCATCGCGCATTGCCGCAATACCCAACACAAAGCGCGCCGATCCCTTATCCGTAGCAATTTCAACACGATCACCTGCGGAAAGGCCCAATCGCTCAGCCGTAGCTGCGCTCATTTCCGCCATCGGATAGGGCGAACGCGCACGAAAATCTGGATTATTGAAATACATCGACGCATTGTAGGGCTGCTTGCGCGAACCCGTGATCATCGAAAGAT
>JAVWLC010000207.1:1916-4842 GCA_036638175.1 Raoultibacter sp.
CACACGTTCGATGAGAGCATCGCTGCACGTTGTCTCGCGCACTACAGGATTAGGCAGCCGCGTACCTCCCACAAGAGGCAAAAACTCGCTGGCCAGCTCAATCTTTCCCGTTGTTGTGGCAAAGCCACACGGCAAGCCATCTGACCCAAGCATCTCATGCTTGGCATACGCTGGGGGACGATAGTAAATGCCGCATTCACAAAACGTTTCCCAGTCCATCCCAGCACGCGCAAGTTGCGCCGCGAAAGCATCTGTCAGTGACTCATCAGGCCACGCATCATCCTGCCCCAACAACATACCAAGTTCGCGGAAGATGTCATAGTCAGTCTTGCGTTCATAGTACGGATCAACAGCCGCCGGGCCACCGTAGCCCATATTCGCAACTCCCCCATGCACTTGCAGCACAGGACGCTCGATTGCCGCGGCAACAGGCAGCACGTAATCGGCGATACTCGCCGTCGGGGTCAGGTAGTAATCAAGCACCACCAACAGATCCAATCCCATCAGAGCGTTATACACCCGATGGGTATCAGCGTAGGTGAGCAGGGGATTTGTTGCATTGACGAGAAGGGCGCGAATGGGATAAGGCTCCCCTGTTTCCATCGCACGCAACACAAGATCGGGATGGGCGGAGGTCAGATAGCGGCCTGGCAACGTGCGTCCAAGCTTTTCGGTAATCTTGCGAACACGCTCATAGCCGTCATAGCACTGTAGAGGCGTGAATGGCGTGTTCAAGCAGCGCGCGCGATGTTCAGGAGCAAGCGCATCGGTCATCTCAAGTTCCATCTCTGAGACGAAATCAGCACCTTCTGCCACCACACAAGCACCTGGCTTGTCAACATTACCCGTCACCGCGCGCAGACAACAAATGGCGCGATGCGTCGGTGCTACATTGGCTCCTACCTGGTCTACCCCGCGCCCACTCACCAGTGCAGCCGCCTGCGCCTTTCCAAACGCATGAGCCGCGCGCACGATGTCTTCAGTGCAGACGCCACACACCTTTGCAACAGAGGCAGGATCGTACGGCTTGACGTGCTCTGCCAGCTCATCAAACCCGTGACACCACGTATCAACAAACGCGCGATCAACCAACCCGTCCTCGATAATGATATGCAACAAGCCAAGCGCCAACGTGCAATCAGTTCCTGGCTGAATTGGCAGCCACACATCAGCCAGCGCAGCAATCTGTGTGCGGCGCGGGTCGATAACCACAAGCTGGCTATCTGTTTTCGAAAACTGAATCAGCGAACGCCAGAATGCCGAATTGTCCGACTGCGCAGGATTGGTTCCCCAGATAAACAGACAATCGGTCGTACCGGGCAGTATGTCAGCCTCAACAGTCCAGCCAAACGTGAGCACGTCCATCCAGATGCGCGGATTCCAGCAGATCTGTCCAATACCCATGTTGTTAGGAGAGCCAAACAGGTTCATAAATCGATGCAACGGCCAGTACGATGCATGGGGTCCGCCGATGGCGCTTGCTACCGTTTCAGGCCCGTGCTCCGCAGCCAGATCACGCAAGCGAGCAGCAATGTCGCCAAGTGCTTCGTCCCAGCTCACGCGTTCCCACTGGTTACCCCCGCGCTCGCCCAAGCGACGAAGCGGATAATTTATGCGATCTTCGCCATCGAGCGTGGCAAGGTTCATGCGCCACCGCTGACAGCCAGCCAATATGCGTTCATCATACGGATAGCGCGTCGTATCAGCAGCCAGATCTATCACTCGGCCATCTTCTACCGTCGCAAGAAACGCACAGCAGTATCCGCAATAGTGACAATTGGTACGCTTCGTCTCGATCATGAGCTGGGCTCCTTGTCGACTGGCGCATCCAAAGCAGCGAAGGTTCGCGATCCGCCACCCGATTCAACAGCACCCAATGCTTCATCGAACAAGAAACGAAGCTTCATGTATGTACTCGCGTTTTCCCACGGAATGCGCCAATCGTACAGGAGCTCCAAATAGTGGAACACGAGCAAGGCCGATTGCGACACCGTCAACTGGAAAGCACAGCTTGCACATCCCACAACAAAGGCCGAAACGCCAAGCGCGCGACCATCTTCGCCAAGCTTGTGCGCCAAAGCATCTGCCGCCTGGTCTTTGCCTTCAGCACGCAAAAGCGATCCACAACACAGTGACCGCTCGCGTTCGTGACGGCTGCTCACCATAAGCTCACGCGGTATCAAGCTGCGTATACCATCGGCAAACTCCCCCGTATCCCGATCAGGACACGAATCATGGATGCTTACGAGCACATCATCCGCAGCAACACCAGCAGCATCAGCAACCATCCGCTTTGCCACATCCGCATCAATGACATACCCCAAGTCCGCCAAAACTGCGGGCAAAACATCCACCTGAATCCCTGCTGTGCGTTCATCGAGCTCAAGCATCGAACGCAACGCTACCACGCAATTCGGACAAGCAGCCACAATACGCGTCACCCCTGCGGCAACTAAGCTATCGCGCAGCTGATCCTCAAACGATGCGCGCACCGTTGCCCCATCGTGCTCAAACGACAAAATCTTTCCGCAGCACAAAAGCGAAATACCATCGACGCTACCTGCCGCAGAAAGCGTCTCATAAACCGCCTCAACTAAAGGCAAGCCAAAATTAATAAGCGAACAGCCAGGAAAAAACAGCGAGGAGCACGAGGACGATAGTTCGCTTTTGCGATCTACGACAGCATCCAATTGAGGGAAGCCGCAAGTAATAGAACTCCCCGTCAAAGCATCGGCGAACACATACGTTTCCATGGACACCTCCCGTCTCATAAGTCTCCTTGCGGAGCTGTATCACAGCGCACAAACGCGGATGTCTTCACCAAGAACACCCGCATGTATGCGATGAGCAAGGATGCATCGAAGTCGAGACAAACCAAGACTTCGATGCATCCGCAATACATGCAAGCCTACCAGACTCGCATGTG
>JAVWLC010000208.1:0-4815 GCA_036638175.1 Raoultibacter sp.
GCACGCACCTCAGGCGCAACCTCAGTCTTCGGAGCCGCAGCAGTCCACTGGTGGACAACCGCAGCCTCATGCACCTCAGGTGCAGCCGCAGGTAGCTGACGACAGCAAGGGTGACGGGAAGTCCTAAGCGTTCATAAGTGGACTTGGTGTTTGTATACAGTAAAACGGATCGCTCATGGGCGGTCCGTTTTGGTTGTCGGCTCGATGCTAATTAGGGGCTTGTTTCGGCTGTGCCTAGCTTCCGTAAACTTCTTCTGCGGTGTAGTAGTTCGTGTCGATAAGAATCTTGTCAATGTTCTCTTTCGTGACAAGCTTTCCGGTTATCAAGGTAGCTTCGATACCCTTTTCGGAACCATTATCAAAGTTGGTATTTGATTGGACTGGTTCGCCCTTTGCGAGACTACAAGCCTGATCGATGGCCATGGTTGCCAGCTCTCTGAGGTCCAAGTAGACGGTAACACTTTGTGTTCCCGCAACAACACGCTTGACGGCATCGAGCTCTGCATCCATTCCCGTTATGACAACGGGTGTTGTGACACCCAGTTCATCAAGCGCTTCACGGCAGGCACCAGCAATTTTGTCATTTGGTGCAAAGATGGCATCGACTTTGCCGTTGTTTGCTGAAACCGCTTCAAGAACGAGCTTTTTTGCTTCATCCATTGACCACCCAGGAACGGGGGCATCGAGGATGATGTTTATGTTTTCCTTGATGGGATCGATATAGCGCATGGCACCGTCATACTGGAGTTGGGCGTTGTTGTCGGCGGGATCGCCGCGCAAGATGATGTAATCGCCCTTATAAACGAGTTCAGCGAGATACAGGCCCATTGTTTGTCCGATGCGGTTGCTATCATAACCGACAAGGAGATCGACTTCTTCATTGGTGATAGCACGTGCGTAATTGAGGATAGGAACATTCTTGCTGTTGGCGTAATCGAGGATTTCCTTTACGTTGCCCGTATCACGGGGCGTTAAAACGAGGACATCGATGCCGCTATCGATCATTTCGATGCAGTCTTGTGTTTGCGTTTTTGGTTCGTCGGTTTTGTTGAGGCGTACTTCAATCTCAGCACCAAGTTCTTTGGCGCGGGCTTCCATGTGGGCTTGCTCGGTTGGCCACCGAGCTGCTTCGCCGACTCCAAGGGAAACACCAATCTTAAGGGGCTCATCAGTGCTGACCTGAGTGGCTTGATCGCTGCATCCCAAGCTGGTTGTGAATGTCATGCAGGCAAGCGCAGTAATGATGAGGCAGAGGAATGCTCGTTTTACCATAGCTTTCCTTTCTCAAAAATGCTCTCGAAATCAGCGGGTTCCATCGGGCGGGCGAAATAGAACCCTTGAGCAATGAGGCAACCATTGTGTTTCATAAGGTCAACGTTGTCGGATGTTTCAACGCCTTCGACAACAACATCGATAGCAAGGTCCTTGGCCATTTGGGCAACCGCAGCAAAAATGATAGCCAAACGCGTGCTGTCTTCGGTTTCTCGCAAGAAACCTTGATCGATTTTAAGAACATCGATAGGAATATCTTTCAGCATATTGAGCGATGAATAGCCCGATCCAAAATCATCCATTGATACAAGAAGACCACGCTTGTGAACCTCGGTTACAAACGTGACAATGGCATCGTGGCTATCAAACATGATGCTCTCTGTCAGCTCAAGTTCAATGAGATTATGGGGGATGCCGTAGGTGTCAAGCTCCATAACGATAGTATCAAGGAAGTTCGGATCAACGAGGTGGAGGCGAGAGAAGTTGACAGAAATGGGAACACAAGGAATGCCTGCGTCCAGTTTCGCTTTAAGGAAGCGAAGGACTTTCTTTAAGATGACCATATCGAGATCGACAATGAGTCCCGTTTTCTCGCAAAGAGGGATGAACTCGGCAGGGGAGACAAGCGTTCCATCGCTTTTTCGCCAGCGCTAAAAACTCATCATTGACCAGTGCTTGTTCAACTGCCCGTTTGAGTTGTTCGTTGTGGGTAAGTCTCCGACTATATTCATCTGAATATTCCACGATTTCCTTGTGTAAAGAATTTTTGGAGCTTCGAGCCGCGGCACTCGCTTTGTCTGCCATAAGGTTAACGTTTTCGGTTGGATCTTTGATCTCGTAGATTCCAGCAGAAATGTAGATGGTGACATCGCCCTGATCCTGAATAGATGCGAGCATGGCATCGAGGCGTGTTTTGTCGGGATTGACAATCAAGGTGATAAAGCGATCGTCGGACACACGGGCAAGCGCTTCTTGGGGAAGAAGTTGTGCGGCAATGGTGTTGTAGATGGTTGACAGAATGCGATCACCAAAGTCAAAGCCGTAATAGCTATTGATGTATTTGAAGTTATCTATATCAAACGAAAGTAGCCAGAACGTTCCTGAGGGATGATTGACGAGCGTGTTTGAGAGATCGATCGCAAAACGAGCGAACGTATCTCCTCCTGTTACGGGATCGACAAAGGCGATTTTCTCAAGTCGTTTTTGCTGGCGTTTTTTATAACTTCGGAAAAAGAGGATGCCGATACCAAAGGTGAATATGACGAGAATTAATATGACATAGAAGAGGTTGATAACGATCTTTGCATTGGGAGAAACCGCCTTGGTGGAGATGCTTGTGATGAGGTTCCAATCGTGAATTCCCTCAAGCGGTGTATAGACTGAAAAGAATTGCTCACCGCTGTGACTTGTCTCAATGAACCCATCGCTCTCGCTGAGGACATCTCTCTCGATTTGCTCAGCTGCTTCCTGGTCGCCTCCGGCATAGAGGTTTCTAAAGTAGTTCTCATTTTCTTGGCTGTATGTTTGACCTTGTGAATCAATGATGATATATCCCTCGTCATTGATGATGCTCATAGATCCTTGTGATGAGAAGAGAGATGGTTCGCAAATTTTGTACATCTCTTCAGCGGTGTATTCTCTTTGGAGGGTCCCAACGATTTCGCCTTGATACTCGATGGGGACGCTGATGATAAAGACCTCTTCGCCTGAGACGCGTGATATTACTCGCTCGGAGATGTTTTGTGTTCCTCCTATTGCGAGCTGAAAATACTTTCTGCCTGAGATATCAAGTGTTTTGCCATCAGAGAAGGTTGCTATGCCTGATGGACTTGCTACAAAGATATTTGAACTACCATGATCGAGGTGGTACTCAAGGAAAGCAGCCACCACGCGATCGGCGCTTGGGTCCTGCTTGGCAATTCGGTCGCTGATTTGATCCGTAGCTGCCTCAAGCTCGCTCATACGTGCGTTGAGTCTGCTTGTTATGACGTCTTTGTTTTGAGTGACAATTTCCGTGAGGTTAATTTTGGTGTCTGAACTCAGTAAGCTCTGGACATACGACATGAGAATTGTGACCGCTCCAAGGAGCAGTGCAATTACTACTACGATTGCAGCACGAGACAAAAATAGTCTGAGGCGATTCTTCGTCACTTCAATTTCTCAGAACGAAGGAGCTTGGGGTTTTTCTCAAAGATATGCATTCGCCTATTATGCTGGAAGTCCCATAATACGGCAAGGAAATGTAAGCTGTGATTTGTGTGGTTTATCGCGCCTATCTACGAGCGACAAAATGCGGTTATTTCGTAAAATCGCAGGTTATTTAGGTATTTTCTTAAAGTATCCGATCGCGCAGACGTTGGCACGATCTTCTCCGTCAAGAATATCTGATGTGTACTCAACAATGCGATCTTCGCCCGCTTTCGTCGGTACTTTTATGGTCCCTGCTATTGCTTCTCCCCAAGTGATTTTTTCGATGTCTTTGAGAAGTTGTGCTTTTGTGTCGTCATCAAAGACGTTAGCAGCCGCAATACTGCTTGTGAAATGCTCGATGGTTACCATTCCTGTTTCTGAATCTCGTTGCTTAAGCGGAAGCAAGGCGGAAATAAGTCCAGAGTCGGATGTGTTGCAAAACGTCATAGTGTCTGACTGTATGACGTACACCCAGGCATCGATGTTGTTCTTCTTGATAAGATCGATGAGTATCTTTTTCGAGATATGGACGGAATCTTCGAGTTTTTTTGTCGCAGAGACATCGAGAATAGTTGCTGCTGTAGCAAGACGGTCGGATTCGGCCCGAAAAACTCTGCCGCGATCTGCAACCCACAGAAAAGAGCCATCCTTCTTTATGAGGCGATAGCGATTTGTATGAATAGTACCTTCGATGTGCTTGCCTTTAGTTTCGCGTTTGATGCGCTCAAGGTCTTCGGGATGGACGATATTTTTGATCGCTCCATTTGATGCGGCAAGAAATTCGTCACGAGATTCATATCCGAGCATGGATATAAGGTTATCGTTGGCGAAGAAAATTGGTCCGTCTTCTTCGCAATAGAAACCAATAAATCCGCTGGGTGCATTTTTGGCAAAGTGGGAGCCGATGCAGGCGTTCTGCTCGCTGAGAACATCATCGGCGCTTTTGCCCGTATCGAATACACCGAGAACTTCGTTGAGAGCAGATTTTGATGCTTCAAGGGCTTGTTCTTGTTGTTTGCTGGCTGAAACGTCAGAAAGCGAGCCGTAAAAATGCTTCTTACCGCCTTGCTTTCCGAGAAAGAATAAGCGCATCCATATCCAAGTGGTTCCACCGTCAGCTCGGTGTCGTCTAAAAATACCTTCAGAACCCGATATGGTATGTATTTCGGCTTGCTCAAATAGATCTCTTACGATTTCTGCATCATCAACATGGACTGATCTGAAAATATCGTGGTAGATAGAAGCAAGAGATGTCATATCTTCGCCGGTGACATGACAGTACTGACGATTCATCCTTGCGAGTTCGTAATGGTTGTCATGAACTGAGTAAATAGCAATGCCGCCCAAGATATT
>JAVWLC010000209.1:0-4808 GCA_036638175.1 Raoultibacter sp.
CAGCGACATATCAAGACGACCAAATACATCCCACCAGTTCGATCCCGAGGTAGTTGGCTGCCCCGCATTTCGGTTAGTAGCAAAAGCACACTTGAGACATCCTAGGGTGCCAACAGCAGCTAAAAGAAACAGCATGATTGCCCTCGGGGCTGTCGCAAGCAACAAAAGTCCGCTATCAAGAGCAAAAACCCCAGCTCCAAGCATGAGAAGCGAAATGAGTGCTCGTCGATAATCGGGAAGACGGACCTCGCGGGCCCACGCCATACACAATAGAGCTCCCCCAACACCCAGCAACACGCCTGATGTAAGTATGAGAGCAGAAGGTAGGTCTGGCACAAATGCCGTTGCGGACACCGTAAGCATACCAATAAGGTACGCAACTCCTGCAATAATAAGCAAACGCTGGCCCAACCGAGCATACGCCGTCTTCAGTAAGCAGACAAAGAGCATCGCAAGCGACGTAAACATAGCAGCAAGGGTAATCGCAGCAAGAAACGGTGTTGCAACAAATGGTTCGAGCAACACCGTGGTGCTAACGTCAGATAAAAGTGAGCGTATGAGATCAAGCGGAGCCAAGAGAAAGGGAATGCTTGAGAAAAACGCTACAAGACAAACGAGCGAAAAGGCATCAAAGCCCGCCCATTGCCGCCTTGTCAGCTGCTCTCCCATAGACACCTTTCTGCCTCTGTTTTGTGGGCACAATGGTACCACTTTACACAGCAGCATAACGGCAGCAGCCGACAAGCGATGCGGTTTTGCAACATTGCTCCGCAAGCATGCGTCTTAGAGTTCGGCTTCAACAACCTTCGCGACCGCTTCGGCAAAGCGCTGAGCAGTATCATGATCAGCCGCTTCGACCATCACGCGCACAAGCGGTTCAGTACCGCTTGTTCTCACGAGAATGCGACCATCTTCGCCAAGCGCCGTTTCGGCTTCGGATACAGAATCCCAAATTGCCTTATTGCCTTCAAGGGCATGTTTATCCCCCACGCGCACGTTGATAAGAACCTGCGGGAAACGCTGCATGACCGAAGCTGCCTCAGCAACTGTTTTGCCGGTCCTCTGACATGCAGCAAGGAATTGCAGTGCTGTTACCAGACCATCACCTGTTGAATTGTGCTCCAAGAAGATCATATGGCCACTCTGCTCGCCGCCAAGGGCGAGACCCTGCTCACGCATGGTTTCAAGCACGTAGCGATCCCCCACCTGCGTCTGATGCACTTCAATACCCGCATCACGCATGGCGTGAGTAAATCCAAGGTTGCACATCACCGTAGAGACAACCGCATTACCGGGAAGCATATTGCGGCTGGCGAGATCGATTGCGCAGACCGCCTCAACGACGTCTCCGTCAAGCTCTGCGCCACTTGCATCAACGAACATGACACGATCAGCGTCTCCATCATGCGCGATACCGATATCGGCACCTGTTTGCTCAACAAGCTCACGCAACGGCGTCAAGCAGGTTGAACCACACTCAACGTTGATATCACTACCCGTAAACTCTTCATTGATAACCTCAACAACAGCACCCAGTCGTACCAGCGCTTCGGCACTCGAAACAGCTGCGGCGCCGTGTCCAACATCAAGCGCAATCTTAAGGCCATCAAACCGCACGCCTTGCTCGGCTACTGTTCCAATAGCGTGCTCGATATAGAGCTCTGCCGCATCCTCAACAGGAATTGCGACACCAACGCCTTCGCCTATGGGCAGATCCATGCCTTCTGATACATTGTTGGTAACGAAAGCCTCAAGAGAATCTTCGAGATCGGTAGGTAATTTGAAGCCCTGAGCATCAAACAACTTAATACCGTTATACTCGGGCGGGTTGTGTGAAGCAGAGATAACAATACCGCCATCACAGTAGAGCTCACGCACCAAAAGTGCCACACCAGGAGTTGGGATAACACCTGCAAGAAGCGCGGTTCCACCCATGCTCATAATGCCAGCCATGACAGCAGATTCAAGCATATCGCCGCTTTGACGCGTATCTTTACCAATCACGATGGTTTTGCCGAGAAACACCACGGCAGCCTGACCAAGCTTAAACGCGAGATTGCAGGTCAATTCAGTGTTTGCAACACCGCGAACACCATCTGTACCGAAAAGTCGAGCCATTTACTTTCCCCGTTTCACATACTCGTCGAACAAACGCACGCCACCGGTGGGTCTCTCACCATCAGTCATACGATTGTTGAGTTCTGCAGCAAATTCATCCGTTGAAATCCCATAGCGATCAAGAACAACCAGCAGGTGGTAAACCACATCAGCCGCTTCATAGCGAAGGTGGTCAACAGCTGCAGAGCGCGCATGTTCATTGCCAGTTAGGGATTCCTGATTGGCGGCGCGCTCGATATCTTTCGCGGCAAGCGCCACCTCGCCTGCTTCTTCCATGACTTTCTTCAAAAGCCCATCTTCGTTACCCGTAAGCAACCGATAGGTATAGCTTTCGTCTCCCGCATCCCGGCGAGCCGAAATTGTGGCAGCAAGCGCTTCGATTGTTGCACCGATATGCGACAGCGGGATAGTTTCCCCCTGAGGGATAAAGATCTTGTCTGTCATGGAATGTCCTCGTCTCAGAAACGGGGGCGCTTGCGCGCCCCCTGATCGAGCTATTCTTGTGTGTCGGAGATGGGGTCTTCATCAGAGGCTTCTTCATCCTCTGCGTTTGTGACACCAAATCCAAGCGAACCAACTGAGCCGAGCAACGCATCGAGCTCTTCGAGGTTACGCTGGTAAGAGCGCGGTGGCAAAGCTTCACCAAGCATGTCTTCGCCCTCGGTATTAAATGTCGGAGGCTCGTCACCACCGATGAGAATCGTATCATCAGGCGAGAAGACCATGTCAAGGAGCTGACTCATATCGTCGCTTGTGGCAACGAGATCGTCCTCGATAACATGCAGCAACGTATGCTGCTCAAGGCCTTCTTTGAGCTCTTCGATTGCCTTGACACCAATACCCTCTATACGCAGAAGGTCTTCTTCGGTGTGACCCACGAGATCGGCAACCGTCTCGATGCCAGCTTCGGAGAACTTGTTAGCCCAACGCTGCGAAACACCCAGGTCATCATAGATGTATAGACGCGCTTCCTCATCGGTGAGGTTGTGCGTGCGATGCCCAAGCGTCATGCCGCTGTAGTAGTTCGTGTAGTTGGTGCCCATGTTGAGGTAACTATCACCATCAAGCGACCAATCTTGAGGCTGCGGCAGCAGATCCTCGATGTCACGCAGTGCCTCAGGAGCAAATTCCGGAAGCGAATCGACCGAAACGCGATCGACTGGACGTCCCTTATAGGTAAGACCAACCTTGCGATAGCGAGAAAGACCCGTACCTGCAGGAATCGGCTTACCGATGATGACGTTTTCCTTCAAACCAGCAAGACTGTCAGTCTTACCTTCGATGGCAGCATCCGTGAGAACCTTCGTGGTTTCCTGGAACGATGCAGCCGACAAGAACGAATCGGTAGCAAGCGATGCCTTGGTAATACCGAGCAAGAGCGGCTGGCCTACAGGAGGCTCTTTGCCTTCGAGCACAAGATTGTTTGCTACGCCTTCAAACTCAAAGCGATTGACCTGGCGACCTGGCAGATAGTGAGAATCGCCAGCGTCCATAACAGCTACCTTACGCAACATCTGGCGTGAGATAACCTCAATGTGCTTGTCGTTAATATCAACGCCCTGGCTCACGTATACGCCCTGAACCTGGCTCACGATGTAGCGCAACGTCGTGTTAGGATCGGTCAGGCGGAGCAAGTCGTGAGGGTTCACCGAACCCTTTGTGAGCTGCTGACCAACCTTAACTTGGCTACCGTCAAGTACGCCAGGGAGCATTTGCGCGCGAGCGGATACCGCGTATTCACGGATGTTGCCCTGCTGATCATGGACCGTCAGCGTCTTGGTTTGCTTGTCGCCCGAAATCTGCAAAGTACCTGCGATTTCAGATAGCACTGCCTGGCCCTTAGGCTTACGAGCCTCAAAAAGCTCGGTAACACGGGGCAAGCCGTGGGTGATGTCTTCACCAGCGACACCGCCTGTGTGGAACGTACGCATGGTAAGCTGCGTGCCTGGTTCGCCGATTGACTGAGCAGCAATAATACCAACCGCAGTACCAATGTTGACAGGACGCGAAGTCGCGAGATCCCAACCGTAGCACTTCTGGCATACACCCTGATCAGCATGGCATGTCATAACCGTGCGGATATTGACTTCATAGATACCAGCATCTTCAAGTTGCTGAATCTGCGCCATTGAAACAACGTAGTCGCCAGCAGCCACAATGGTGGATCCGTCTTTAGCAATTGCATCTTCAAGAAGGCAACGACCGATGAGGTTCTCGTCAAGATCACCCTTCTCGGTGTAGATCGGGTACGGAACACCATCGCTCGTACCGCAATCAATCTCGCGAATGATGACATCCTGGGCTACGTCTACCAGACGACGGGTCAAGTACCCTGAGTCAGCAGTACGCAAAGCCGTGTCAGCAAGACCCTTACGAGCACCGTGTGTTGAGATAAAGTACTCAAGAACGGAAAGACCCTCGCGGAAGTTTGCCTTAATCGGGCGGTCAATAATTTCACCCTTCGGGTCAGACATAAGACCACGCATACCCGCAAGCTGGCGGATCTGCTTGATGTTACCTCGAGCACCGGAGAATGCCATCATGTAGATCGGGTTGAACTTGTCGAAGTTTTCAGCCATTGCTTCGCCGACTTCTTCGTTAGCTGCGTTCCAAATGTCAACAACCTGCTTGTGACGCTCTTCGGGACTCATGAGACCCATCTCGTAGTCGTCATCAATGGCGTCAACCTT
>JAVWLC010000210.1:0-4806 GCA_036638175.1 Raoultibacter sp.
GTCTTCTGACGAGGGCCCTTTGAAAATCAAACCATAAGCTAAGGAGCTTAACATGCCGTCTAATACTTTGCTGTTCTCTTTTGGAAGCACTCGCCACGAAGTGCTGCTGTCAGACAATGCCGTAGCTACTGCGTTCAATGTTCCTGTTGACCGTGAGAGTATGTGGCAAGGGCGTGAGGCATACGACCTCATGAAGAACGAAACAATCCGTGACGCTCTTTCTGATGCAGACCTACGCATCGTCGATGATCTTGTTGCATCAATCGACATTGCTGTAGAAAAGCAAAACGCGTCTTGGTCAAAGTTGACTACAGACCCGCGCCCTGACAGCGACAAGTACGTGGCTGTTTACTTCACTATCGACCATCACGCTTAAGGAGAACAACAATGCCAGCAACTGAACTGCCTATCGACGCTCGCGCTTTTGACGACCTGAGCAATAACGGTTTCTTACAGGTTTGCAATGCAATCTCTTTCTGTGTGTCTCGTGGTGACCTTGAGTTTCGTCATCATATCAAAGGTCGCCACATCGACGTTGCGTATCGCGCTGGTGGCCCTAACACTTTCGGCATTAGCACTATCCGCATCCTGATGCCGTCAGAAGTTCTGCGTGAAGACATTGTAGAAGACTTCGAAATCATTCACGGCGATGCAGTCATTCAGATTGAGCGCCAGAAAGATTCGTTCTCGACGTTGCAGCGTATCGCTGGTGCAGTCGAAGCGTGTATGCCTAAAAAGTGATTGTTGCTCGCAGGTTCTTACGAGAGCCTGCTGTCAACATAACCCCAATAAGCTGAGGAGCTTAACATGAAACAATATCCAGTGCGCGGCCGTGTGTACACTTTGAAAGAAATCGAAACAGAACTGGAGCTGCGTGATAGCCCGTTCTTGCGCTTCATCCCACAGAAAGTTCGTATGGTGGGAGAACGCGAAGCTGGTATTCAGGTAATCCAGCAGTCGCATATCGCCAACCTGTCTGATGTTCCAGGCTGGGCAGATACTGAATGGTCCTATGTGCGCGAGACCGAAGAGTGGATTCCACTGTTCCGCGCCGTTGACGATGCAGCGATTGAAGCGCTCTGTATTATCGAGCCTGACACGTCTGAGTTTCGTTCGGGTGACGGTATGTTCATCTATCCGAAAGGCGCTGTTTGTAATCAGTACACGCCGTATGATGAAAAGCTGCACGGCGACCTTCTGGTAGCTGTATAATAACAAATCAGGGATGCCCAATCGTTGGGTGTCCCATTATGCGTTTAAGGACAAAAAATCATGCTGCAAGAAATCTCTCACATCGTTACCGTAATGATGACCAGCCTCAAAGATGTGCGCTCCGTAGACTCTATTAACTTCATTGGTAAAGAGGCAGTGCGCTTTAAGCTCAAGAACAAACTGTTTGACGTTCGTGGTCACTTCCCATTGTTCGCAGTACATGAGATCGAAGGGTCGTGCATGGTAGGTTCTAAAGCTGCGTATGAGATTGAACGTCAACTCAACTCCGAACCGTTGTCTGACGAACCGCCTGAGTTCACTGCTAACGGTAGCGAAGAAGCGCTCAACGATCTGCTGTGCTCGCATGTTGATAGCATGGAAGAACAGCACGTCCGAGCGTATAACGAAGAATGTGGTGGCCCTGACTTGGACCCAATTGAAAGTCAACGCATCTGGTTGAAAACCCACTTCCTGCATATGGGTGCTAACGTACCTGATATGCTCGAAGCAGTACGCTACACTGAAGGTCGTGATCGTAGCGACAAGCTGGCAAAAGCCGTTAAGGATATAGTATGGTCCGCACGTTAATAGACCTGTTTAAAACGAAACGCCGTCAGCGTCAAGCTAACTTTGAAAATGAAGTAACCGAAGCATTCACGAAGTTGAACAGCAAAGACAAAGACCTGTTGTGCCGAGCCTTCGATAAGAACGCTTCACCTGCAGGGCTTTATGAAATAACTCGAATGACCCGTAAAGAGTTAGCCGCCAAGTGTGCTCACTATTACGTGCGTCTGACAGGGAAAGAATGGAACGTGCTTGAGGCACTCCGTGATGTAGTCCATAACATTAGAACAGGAAAATAATCATGAACGAACTAGATATTCTGATCCGCGAATTTGAACGGGCGTATCTGAAAGCAGAAGCATCTCCTTTCGGTAACGTCGCATACCACGTACAAGATCAAGTAGACGGCCTGAAAAACATTGCTCTCTATCTGCGTTTTCGTTCTGGCCCACAAGCGCTCTGGCAACGTCCTGTGCTTGTGCTTGCTACAATTGATGTGCGTGACTCTGGCAAAGGTACGTTCAGTAAGTTACTCGCCCGCACTAAAGACCTATGCCGTGAGCGTGACTGGATTCTTCAAATTGAAAACGTCCTGACTCCGCAGTTCAGGAAATTCTTGAAGCGTGGTGGCTTCAAGCCGTTCGGCATAGATGCAGAAATTCCGTACGGCAGTCTCTACTGGTTCCATGATGAGACAATCCCGCAACAATGCGCTATGTATCGTGAGGTATCACTATGATGCCCTGGTATGTAGCTGTCATGGTAGGTCTGATTCCACTTGCTACGTGTTACTTTGTGTTTCCGTGGTTTCGCGCCGCTGTGAATCGCAGGCTTACCTTCAAGCCTCTTGACTATGACGCACTAACTGAGATCTACCGTAAGGGCATGCCGAACGCGTTGCAAATCGAATGCTTGCAAGCACGTTACCGAGCTAACGTTGAGCATCATAGCCACGTGGACATTTACCCACACGGAATTGATATGGCCGTGATTCGTTTCGTTGTCGATGAGAAGTTTCCTGTTGCACGTATCTTCCACGATGTGCTGTCGGCAAATATCTCGGCTTTGTGTATCAAGTCTAAGAAGGCACCTAAGATTGAGATCAATCAATCTGTCTATCAGGTGCTGGAGTATGAATATGACGATCAGTTCTTGTTGATCTATGTGAAGCATTAATAAGGGAACAACATGGTTACCCAACAACAACTCCAAGAGTTTTCTGCATTGCCGCATTTGGAACGCAAAGTGAGCCTTCGTTGTATGCAAGTAGATATGTTGGGTGCCTGCCCAGAGCTTGCGCCTATCGTCCGTGAGATGTTGTGTAGAGCAATCATCATGGATATAGCGCAAGCTGAAATGGCCCTCCTTGCTGCTCGTCAGATGTGTGATGATAAGCCAGTAAGAAAAGCCATTGAGGACTTACTCAACTTTGCGGCGCGCATCAATGATGCAGCCACTGACCAATTTGTTTTAGGAGATATAGCATGAACACAATTTCTGGCGCAATGATCGATGAAGACGTTCTGGACTGGATGGACAACTTCACTTCGCATCAGCAACACAACATCTGCGAAACAATCAATAGCATTGCCTATGTGCACCGCGCCGAACTGTCTATCCCCCACATGCAATCGGACGAAGACGTTGCGGCGCTGTCTCACGCAGACCTGTTTAAGATTCTGACTCTCGCAGCACCGAATGCTCAGTATGATTTAACGCTGTCGAATGTACAACTGCTCGGTCTGGCTATGAGCGCTATGGGTGTTATCAGCTATAGTATGCCAGAACTGAACAGCCCTATCATGATCGCCCGCACGTTTGCTGATATGCGCCGCAAAACAATTCTTGGTGGCGATAGCACTCGTGGTGATATAAGCAGTGCGCTTAATCAGTGGCTGTGTGGTCTGCGCGACATTGACCTGTCATATGCCGGTTCGGATGAAGCACCATCAACCGCGGGTATGTACCTGTGCCTAGACGAGCATGAACAAGTTCGCTACGGTCGCCTGTTCCCTAACAGCAGTGATGGCTGGACGTTCTGCGAATCTTATGACGGCGAAGGGTCCACTAATTGGTATGATTGTAGCACCAAGCATACTAAAGAAGACGACCTGCCTATTTCGTTGTTGTCTCACTGGGTGCTGGTGGCTGAGTGGTACAGCCCGAACGTTAAGGCAGCGCAGACAGCAATTCCTATAGGTATCGTCAGCGACACGCATCGCATCTTTATGTTCTTGCGTAGCCTAAGTCCTCATGTGAAAGCAGAGCTGGTGGCACACTTTGGCGGTGTCTTCGATCATAAGACGCTTTCATCGGTTGATGCCATTGGTCGTCTGACTGAACACGACTGGCGA
The DNA here is from genome assembly GCA_036638175.1 of Raoultibacter sp. Classification (GTDB taxonomy): domain Bacteria; phylum Actinomycetota; class Coriobacteriia; order Coriobacteriales; family Eggerthellaceae; genus Raoultibacter. The sequence goes on from JAVWLC010000210.1 coordinate 4,131, forward strand.
GCGGCTGCTGTGGCCGTAGCAGATGATAACAACATTCCTGAAGGTGAGTCTTCGTGGTCTAACGTATCAGCGTGGATTTGTTTCGTGGCTGTTGTGGAGTCGCTTGGCTTCAACTTTGAAACGCGCCAGTTTGACCCGCAGTTCGACTATCAGGCTAACGACGACACTATGGACGAAGACAACAATGGCTAAATCACTCGGCGTATACATGACTTACATTCTGCGACACAAACCGCAGGATATCGGAATCGCAATGGACACCCAGGGTTGGGTGTCTGTTCTGGACTTCCTACAGAAAGCGAAGTATGTGAAGCAGGTAACTCTCGAAATGCTGATCGCCGAAGTTGAGGCAGACGAGAAAGGCCGTTTCGAGTTCAACTCTAATCGCTCCAAGATTCGTTGTGTGCAAGGTCATTCAGTTGAGAACGTCATCTTGAATCTCGAACTGTATACTGACCGTGCTCCTCTATATCACGGTACGGCCGATAAGAACGTGGCATCAATCATGCACGAAGGTATTCTGAAACGCAAACGCAAGCACGTCCATATCAGCAATGATATTGAGACGGCACGACGTGTTGGTCAACGTCATGGTGCGCCTGTTGTGTTTGAGATTGACACTCAGGCCATGATCACTCACGGTTACAAGTTCTACCGAGCAGAAAACGGTGTCATC
>JAVWLC010000211.1:0-4722 GCA_036638175.1 Raoultibacter sp.
CTTGGAGTCGTTGCGCAATTTGCTGAACGCATGGCGGTTATGTATGCAGGTAAATTGGTGGAACAGGGGATGGTCTGCGAAGTTTTGGAAAAGCCAGCCCACCCCTACACGCAGGGATTGATTGCTTGTCTACCTCAGAACTTTCAAACCAAGGAACATGTATTCATACCAGGCAGTCCACCAGATCTGTTTACGCCACCTATTGGCTGTTCATTTGCTCCCCGCTGTAGCAAGTGTCTGCAAATTTGCATTCAGGAGGAACCCCCCGAGTATGACGTGGCCCCTGATCATAGTTTCTCGTGCTGGCTTCACCATCCTTCGGCTGCGCAAAGGGGGAGGGCATGAACGACATCCTTCTGAAAACCGAAGACTTGACGAAACATTTTCCCTTACCGAATAAGCGCATCCAAAAAGCCCTCAATGGGGTATCGATCGAGATATTCCAAGGAGAAACGCTTGGGATTGTAGGTGAATCTGGCTGTGGAAAATCAACGTTAGCGCGAACTATCATGGGCGTTCATGCGCCCACGAAGGGGCAGTTTTTCTATCGCGAGGAACCTGTTGATCTTACCAGCCGTCGCGCACGGGTGGCGTACGCGAAAAAAGTTCAGATGGTGTTTCAGGATCCTTATGCATCGCTTGATCCTCGCATGACCGTTGAAGCCATTATTAGTGAGAACCTTGAGATACATACTTCGCTTAAGCAGCAAATAAAGCATGATCGAGTTATTGAGCTTCTTGCTATGGTTGGTCTTGATGAAGAGCATGCACGGCGCTATCCACATGAATTCTCAGGTGGTCAACGTCAAAGAATCGGTATTGCCCGCGCTCTTGCTGTACAGCCCGAATTGCTCGTGTGTGATGAGCCTATTTCGGCACTTGATCTTTCCGTACAGAGTCAGATTATGAATCTCTTTGTGCGCTTGCGGGAAGAATACAACCTTACGTATCTTTTTATTGCTCATGATTTGCGCATGGTGCGAGCAATCTCAACGAGAATAGCCGTGATGTATCTTGGCTATGTTGTTGAAATTGCCGAAAGCGCCGATCTGTACGGAACTCCACTTCATCCTTATACGATTATGCTGTTGCAGGCAGAACTCGATGCTGACCCTTCGCGCAACACGCTACAAAATGCTGCAGCAATACAAGGGGAGCTCTCCCGAGTTGATAAATCGCCTCAAAGCGGTTGTCCCTTCGCCCCACGATGCTCGCGGGTGCAAGATATCTGCCATCAGCACAACCCTACTTTGCGCACCATGAGTCCTGGTCATTTGGTTGCTTGTCATTGTGTAGATGATTGATGTCTCACGGAGATAAAAAATACCGACAACCAGATGGCTGTCGGTATTGCTTCATGAAAGAGAGCTGGTCTTTGCTTGCGGCAGGAATACTAAGAGGCATTCGCCTTTTTTGCTTGGGCCTGCACGCAGGTGATGCCGATAACGCCAATGATGTCGTCTGCGGTGCATCCACGTGATAGGTCATTGACTGGAGCGGCAAGACCTTGAGTAACGGGACCATACGCTTCTGCTTTTGCCAGGCGTTGTACCAGTTTGTAGCCGATATTGCCCGCATCGAGATCGGGGAAGATGAGCACATTAGCCTTGCCAGCAACCTTTGATTCTGGGGCTTTAGAAGCACCGACCGAAGGCACAATAGCTGCATCAAGCTGTAGCTCTCCATCAATGGCCACCGTAGGGGCAAGTTCTTTAGCGAGGCCAGTTGCTTCAAGAACCTTATCGCGATCAGCGTTTTTGGCGGCTGATCCATAGGTTGAGTGTGACAGCATGGCTACAACAGGCTCAGTTCCAATAAGCGTTTGCCATGATTGAGCTGAATTGACGGCAATGTGGGCAAGCTTTTCAGCATCAGGCTGAATTTCGAGACCTGAGTCAGCGAACAGGAAGACTCCGTTATCGCCGTATTCACAGTTTGGAACAATCATGATAAAGAAAGCACTTACCAGCTTGATACCGGGAGCTGTTTTAAGGATCTGAAGCGATGCGCGTAAAACGTCAGATGTTGAGTGACATGCACCACAAACCATGCCATCAGCGTGCCCGAGTTTAACGATCATGTTGCCAAAGTACAGCACGTCATCCATGAGGTTTAACGCTTGTTCTTCGGTCATGCCTTTGGCTTTGCGAAGCTCATAGAGCGCTGCGGCATACTCTTCGCGCTCAGGCGCTGTACGTGGATCAATAACTTTGGCACCATCAAGCTTGTAGGCGCTTGCGTTGATGGCGGCGGCATCACCGAGGATAATGAGGTCAGCAACGTTTTTGGCGAGAATAGTTTCTGCTGCCTGGAGCGTGCGCTCATCGTCGCCTTCGGGTAGAACGATAACCTGTTTGTCGGCTTGTGCTCGATCGAGGATGGTGTCGATGAAAGATCCCATAGATGTATCCGTCCTTTCTGTTTTTATCTGATTTATATGATAATGGGTGCTATCCATCCGTCTCACGGTAAAATGTCTTCTCGGTCAAATAAACGGGTTTAGTAACCTATTGCAAGAGATCCGTTGCGTTGGAGTGTTTGCGCAAGTTGGTTCTGATAATTCCTAAGGAAGGGTTTTCATGGGTGTAGAGGTGTGCAATTTCAAGGAGCTTGACATGACATCGTATGACGCGGTTGTCATCGGAAGTGGTTTTGCGGGAAGCGTAGTAGCACGTGAGCTGGCTGAACGTGCAAACAAGCGAGTCCTTATCATCGAAAAGCGCTCTCATATCGGCGGAAACATGTACGACGATTACGACGAAGCAGGAATCCTCGTTCATCGCTACGGGCCCCATATCTTCCATACGAATGACAAGCGCGCATTTGACTACATCAACCGCTTTACCGAGTGGCGTACCTATGAGCATGAAGTGCTTGCAGACTGGTACGGAACTTATATGCCCGTACCCTTCAATAAGAATTCCATGGAAATTGCCTTCGGGAAAGAAAAAGCAGCTCGCCTTATAGAGAAGCTTATTGAAACGTTCGGCGATGAGCGCAAGGTGACCATCAATGAGCTCCGCAGCATGGAAGACGCTGAGTTGACCGAAATCGCTGACTTTATCTACAAGAACGTATTTTTGTATTACACCCAAAAGCAGTGGGGCCTCACGCCTGAAGAGGTTGACCCAAGCGTAACCGCGCGTGTTCCCGTGTTCGTTTCACGCGACAACCGCTATTTCCAAGATGCTTATCAGGGTATGCCGGCCGAGGGCTACACACCGGTCTTTGAGCGCATGCTCGATCATGAGAATATTGATGTTTGTCTTTCAGTTGAGGCAGAAAGCATCTTTGACCTTGAGTTTGACAACGGTGACGAAGATGCACCTCTGACCGAGATCTCCATTAAGGATACCGTGTTGAATGGCCCCATTATTTACACGGGTCCCCTCGATGAGCTCTTCCTTTCGCGCTTTGGACGGCTGCCGTATCGCAGTCTTGATTTTACGTATGAGACACACGATGCAGAGCATGTATTGCCTTGTGGTACGGTGAACTTCACCGTGACCGAGGACTACACGCGCATTACGGAATTCAAGTATTTGACGGGTCAAGAGAGCGATAAGACTACGATCATGAAAGAATACTCGCATTCCTATGATGACCCCAAGACGCAGATTCCTTATTATGCGATCATCAATGATGAAAACAATGAACATTACGAGCGCTATCTGAAGCTTACAAGCAAGCTCGATAACTTTTATCCGCTTGGAAGACTTGCTGAGTATCGTTATTACAACATGGACGTTATCATAGGAAGGGCACTTGATCTTGCAGACAAACTGTGTGCTGAGGATCAAGCCTAAAGGACCAGGATATGAAAACCATTTCGTTCGCTATACCGTGTTTTAACTCGGCTTCCTATATGGATGCCTGTATTGAATCTATTCTGCCTTGCGGCAATGATATTGAAATTATTATCGTAGACGACGGATCTACAAAAGATAATACTGCTGAAAAGGCGAAAGAGTGGGCCCAGAAGCATCCTGATATCATTCGCGTAATCTGTAAAGAAAACGGTGGGCACGGATCTGCTGTCAATACAGGTCTTGCTGCGGCGGAAGGCCTCTACTATAAAGTGGTCGATTCTGATGACTGGCTTGATGTGGAAGCCATGAAGGAAATCATGGAGTATCTGCGCAAGCAGGTAGAGCGAAAAGACCCAACCGATCTCATTATTGGTAACTACGTTTACGAAAAAGTGCATGAAGGCAAGCGTACCATCATGCACTACCGCAATGTGCTGCCCGAAAGTAAAGAGTTCGGATGGGACGATATTGGGCATTTCTCGCAGAGCCAGTACCTCCTTATGCATTCAGTGATTTATCGTACAGAGCTTTTAAAAGATATGAATCTGCAGTTGCCTGAACACACCTTTTATGTAGACAATATTTTTGTTTACGCACCGCTGCCGCATGTCAAAACCATCTACTATCGCGATGTCGATATGTATCGATACTATATTGGACGTGAGGATCAAAGCGTCAATGAAAGCGTTATGCTTTCACGTATTGATCAGCAGCTTCGTGTTACGCGTTTTATGATTGATGCTGTGCATCTTCCTGATGATGTGGGCAATAAGCGCCTTGAAAGTTATATGGAAAATTACCTTTCTATGATGATGTGCATCTGTTCAGTTTTTTTGCGTATGCAAAATAATGATGCTTCCGAAGACAAGCGCGATGAGATTTGGGATTATCTACGCAGTAAAAATGAAGTGCT
>JAVWLC010000212.1:0-4697 GCA_036638175.1 Raoultibacter sp.
GTAAGACTAAATGCAGCTTCGGAAGCGAAACCTGCAATAGAGAATTCAAGTTGCGAGTGGATATTGGAAGCGGCCAAGTTGCAAGCAGATCCCGTGTTGAGATCCGCCTGCGATATAAAACTTAAGCCTCAGCTAGCAAAGGTGTTTCTTCGTCGTAGTCGCACCATTCATCGGTTCCGATGAGCGTGCGGGCGAGAAACGCTTCTGTTGCGGCACGTGCCGTACCCATCACTCCGTACACGAGCTCGAGTTCGGTAGCTTGCAACTTTGCTGCTACGTCTTGCTCGATGCATCCAACAATCAATACGCCTACCTCAAGATCGCGCAACAGTTGAGCAAGTCTGCTTGCGGCTAACTGAGGATTAGGCATATTCTGACACTCGACAATGATTCCGCAGTCGATTGTGTATATGGTGAAGCTGGCGCAGTGTTCGAAATAAGGGGAAACGTCAAGGCCCTCGCTTGCTACAGCAATCCTCATGGCGTTCCTTTCTGTGGTACCTCCGTAACAATTACGATACGTGATTGCAGTAATTACATGGGTAGTCTTCCGCCAAACGGGGATAAATAGTAACCTTGCGGCATGGATAAAATGACTGGTTCTTACTTTGATACCGTTGTGATTGGGGCTGGCGTTGCTGGCTCTTGTGCAGCCCGTGAGCTTTCTCGGTTTGACCTGCGCGTCTGCGTGCTTGAAGCAGGAAACGATATCGCTTGTGGGGCAACACGTGCAAACTCTGGTATCGTTCACGCGGGTTATGATCCTGAACCTGGAACGCTTAAGGCTCTCTACAATGCTCGAGGATCTGCCCTCTATCCTCAACTTGCCGCAGATCTCGGCCTTACCTATATACGCAATGGTTCGATTGTGCTTGCTTTTTCAGAAGAGGAGCTTGCTACCGTTCGCGATCTTATCCGAAGGGCTCAGCGCAATGGTATCGAAGGCGTTCGAGAACTTACACAAGATGAGCTTCGAGAGAAGGAACCTCAGGTTTCACGTGCGGCAATAGGGGCACTTTATGCCCCAACAGCAGCAATTTGTGACCCTTATGAAGTTGCACTTGCGGCAGCGGAAAACGCAGCAGCTAACGGCGTAGAATTCTTGTTTAATGAACAAGTGCGAACAGTTCGCATGCTTGAGCAGCAGGATGACTCTCAGACGCTTCTGGCGGGCATTGATCAAGCTCATAAGGCGGTCTGTTATGAGCTAGTATGCGCCAGCGGTTTGCGTGTTACCGCGCGTAGTATCGTTAACGCTGCTGGCGTTTTTGCTGATGAAATAAATAATCAGGTAAGTTCGCAACGTTTGCAGATAACCCCTCGAAGGGGGGAGTACTGTTTATTTGACACCGATATGGGTGCTCTATTCTCGCACACCATGTTCCAGGCTCCATCAATAACAGGCAAAGGTGTTCTCATGACGCCTACCGTTCATGGCAATCTGCTTGTTGGGCCTAACGCGGTTGAACAAGCAAGTAAAACCGATGTATCGACAACGGCGCAGGGTTTGGAATACGTGCTTGATGCGGCTCGAAAGACGTGGCCTGAGCTTACGGCGAGGGGAATGATTACGAACTTCGCGGGTTTGCGTGCCAGCGGCGAACAGGGCGATTTTGTGCTGGGAGAACCTGACGACGCGCCGGGATTTTTCAATGTCGCATGTTTCGATTCACCTGGCCTTACCTCGGCTCCGGCTGTTGCTGAGGATATCGCACGCGATATTGCCGATTATCTTGCAGCTAATCGTAACGAGTCTTTTAATCCCGTGCGGTCGCATTCCAAAGCCTTTGCTCATATGGATGATGTTGAGCGTGCTCAAGCAATTGCCCTCGATGGGCGCTATGGGCATGTTGTGTGTCGCTGTTGCGAGGTGACTGAGGCGGAAATCGTCAATGCTTTTTCTAGCGCCTTACCCGTTAATTCGCTCGACACGCTCAAATGGCGAACACGTTCCATGATGGGTAGATGTCACGGGGGATTTTGCTCGCCTGAGATCGTGCGACTTATGGCACGGGCAACGCAAAGGCTCCCAGAGTCTATCGATAAGCGAAACCCCGGATCGCCACTTGTGGCTTCATCGCGCGATGATTACGTTGCTCTGTGCGGTACTGTTTCTTCGAGTATAAGTGCTGAGTTGAGGGGTGCTGCTGTAACTTTTGACGATACGCTTGTCTATGATGTTGTGGTTGTTGGGGGCGGTGCTGCGGGCATTGCCGCTGCTCATGCTGCTGCTGATGAGGGCGCGCACCATGTGGCGCTTATCGATCGCGAACGAAAACTTGGCGGCATTCTTAAGCAATGCATACATAATGGATTTGGTCTTCATCGCTTTGGTGTTGAGTTGACGGGTCCTGAATATGCGCAGCGTGAGATTGAAGCGCTGACAGAGCGTAGCGTCTCATTGCTTGATGAAGCGTCAGTTCTTTCTATTCGCCCATACTCACAGATAGCTGGTGCGGTTTCTTCTGATGCCGAAGCTGTCCCTGCGCACGATTTCTTTGAGGTTGTTGCAGTTGATGGGTTTGGCGAGCATTTTATCCGAACAAGGGCAGTTGTACTTGCCACGGGTTCGCGTGAAAGAGGACTTGGTGCTCTCAATGTGGCTGGCTCTAGGCCTGCGGGCGTCTTTTCGGCAGGCAGTGCGCAGAACTTCATGAACCTACAAGGTTGTCTGCCGGGTAATCGAGTTGTTATCCTTGGATCAGGCGATATTGGTCTCATCATGGCACGACGTCTTGTTTCTCAAGGAGCTGAAGTGCTCGGTGTTTACGAGCTCATGGAATATCCTTCGGGGCTGCGTCGGAATATCGTGCAGTGTCTCGATGATTACGCGATTCCCTTGCACCTCAGTAGTACGGTAACCCGCCTTGAAGGCGAAGGCCGTTTGAGTGCGGTATATGTATCAGATGTTGATCCTCAAACACTTAAGCCAATTCCGGGGACAGAGCAACGAATTGCCTGCGATACGCTGTTGTTGTCCGTGGGCTTGCTTCCTGAAAACGAGGTGGCGAAGACCACATCACTGGGGCTTGATCCTGTTACGGGCGGCGCGCGTGTTGACAATCATCTCGCAAGTGATGTGCCAGGAATATTTGCATGCGGTAATTCGCTCCATATTCACGATCTTGTTGACCATGCCTCATCTGAGGGCGAAGTTGCGGGTCGCGCGGCTGCACATTTTGCTGCTGGCTTGCAAGCGGGACTTGATGCAAGCAGCATCGCAGATTCCGCATCCAATAGCGAAGCGACAAAAGACATCTCGGGTGATGCTTCTGCGCATGAGGCAACCGTTGTAGCAGGTGAAAATGTGCGATATGCCGTACCTCAACGCATTGCTCTAGGCACACTGAAAGATGAGTCGATTACTCTTTCGTTTAGGGTAACGCGGACGCTTCGCAAACCACGCTTCTTTGTCGAAGGCATTGACGAAGACGGCGCTGTTCATGCAATCAAGACAGCAAAGACGATGGTTGCTGTGCCTGCAGAAATGGTCCAGATTAAGCTTCGGGGAGGCGATACGATGTCGTATCCCATTATTCGCGTACGGGCTGAGGGTCACGACGATGCTGAGGTGCGTATTTCGGAACCATCGATAAGCGTGCGTAGTTCGCGCGATTCAGAGGGTGGGGGTGCAAACTAAGATGCAGTTTGCGACTGAGGTAAAAACCTACACCTGTATTTGCTGTCCGCTTGGATGTCCGCTTGAGGTGTCATTTGACCAGGAGGGTTGTGTTATCGATGTTGCGGGACACACCTGCGCCCGTGGTCGTGAGTACGCCCTCGAAGAGGCAACTGATCCGGTCCGTATGGTTACAGCGATCGTGTGTGTTCAGGGGAGTCTTGAACCCTTGAGCGTCAAAACCGAAGCTCCTGTGCCCAAGGCGGCAATTCGCGAAGTTCTTGCGGCAATTGCAGCGTTGCGGTTGCAGGCTCCTATTAGTGCAGGAGCTGTGCTGATAGAGAATGTGTGCGAAACGGGTGTTGCTGTAGTTGCAACCAAGGATATTGCCTGACGAGCAGCGGGCTGCTCCGAGGCATCAAAAAAACGTGCTCATGCTTTGGACACGAACACGTTTCCTAGTAAAAGATAGCTGTTATCGACTTCGTTTTTTGGCTACTGCGGCACGTCGTGCGCGACCTGGCCGCATGTCGGGGCCACCACTCTTCTTTGCGGGCGCTTGCTGTTGATTTCGATTGCTTTGCTGGTTGCGCTTTGGTGATTGAGATCCTTGCGTTTGCTGCGCGGGCTTAGCTTGTGGCGAACGTGGTGTCTTCTGGTTTGTTTTCACCGGTTGCTGTTGTGTGCTTCGAGCAGGCTTTTTGTTGCGATTCTTATTGCTGCGGGCTTGTCTGGCTGGACTTGACTCAGTGGTTTCGCGAGCTGTCTTTCGTTGTTGAGACTTTGCGTATTCATTAGCAGCGGCGGCAAGCTCAGGGTCTCGTCTACCTGCGGCATGTGTCGCGCGCGCGGCAGCATCGGCTTCGGCCTCCGCGGCATCGAAGTTCTTGATTTCCATCTCAGGGATGGTGTACTTAATGAGCTTCTCGATGTCTTTGAGCCAGGGTTTTTGCTCAGGGCTCACAAACGATACGGCGAAGCCTGTCTCGCCAGCACGGCCCGTGCGACCAATGCGGTGGACGTAGTCTTCGGGCTGATTGGGAAGGTCAAAGTTGATAACGTAGTCAACTTCGGTGAC
>JAVWLC010000213.1:0-4695 GCA_036638175.1 Raoultibacter sp.
CTATGTGCTCAGCTTTCGACGATCCTTGGTGCTGGTTTGCCAATAAGTCGTGCAATTGCGCTTGTTGCAGACCAAACGACGAATAAATATCTCAAACGTGTTTTATCAGAAGTTGTTTCCGATGTATCGGCAGGATTTGGAATTGCCGATAGTCTTGCAAACAAAGGAGACGCTCTTCCAACTGTCTTTATCGAAACGATCAGAGCTGGTGAAGAAAGCGGTCATCTGGCAGAAGCGTTCACGCGTCTCCATGTCTACTATGATAAACGTGCTAAAGTTGCCGCGAAGGTTTCAGCGGCGCTTACATATCCAATCTTTGTACTGATTATTGCCAGCATTGTCATTATGGCGATGATGGTAATGGTTATTCCAGCCATGACGGGGATGATTTCTTCGTTGGGTGGCGAAATGCCGTTGATTACGCAAATTCTTATAAACATGTCTGGGTGGATGTCTCAGAATATAGTTTGGGTCCTTTTAGTGATGGTTTTACTCATTATTGGTTTGAAGCTGTATGCTCGAACCGAATCAGGTAAAACAATATTTGGATTGATCAAGCTGAAAATCCCGGTGCTCGGTGTGATATCGGTCTATTCGGGTGCAGCGCAGTGTGCCAACACGCTTGCGATGCTCATTGCTGCCGGTCTATCCATGCCGCGCGCGGTGCATATTGTATCGCGCGTTACCGATAATCACATTTTATCGAGCGAGATTGGTTCGATGGAAGTGGGGCTTACCGAAGGTAAGAGTCTCGGTGAGTGTATGGAAACAGCACGGCATCTTCCTCGAACGTTGATTGAGATGACGGCGGTTGGCGAACAAACAGGCGAGCTTGAAAAAACGCTTGAAACAGTGGGAAGCTTTTACGATAGCGAAACGCAGCGCGTGACCGATCGTGCGCTTTCGTTAATGGAGCCCGTGCTTCTTATTTTGATGGCGGGTTTTGTAGGGTTTATTGTTGTGGCATTGTATATGCCCATGTTTTCAATGTATGCATCGATGTAGGGTGTTTTGCTTATATCGCGCAGATAGAAAAACTCTGGCTTGAAGGTGGCCAGAAATAAGGGTACCCGTTTGAGTAAGCGGGCTGAAGAGAGGAAGTGTTATGAATAAAATGATTAAGCGTATACGTGAGGATCGGGGTGGCTTTACCCTAGCAGAGCTTCTTATTGTTGTAGGCATCTTGCTAGTACTCATCGCAATCGCGATTCCTGTGTTTACGGGAGCTTTGGGCAAGGCAGAGAACGCTGTAGTAGCAGCGAATGCTCGTTCTGCAAAATCTGAGGCATTGACCAACTATATGATGGAATCTGATGCTACGAAGCAAACCGCGCTTATGAATCAAATATTCAGTTACAACGATGAAGGTGATGAGGTAAGTGGTACTGATGTGGCTGTCGTCAAGTATCAGTACAAGGTTACTATCACTAAAGATGCAACAAGTGGGACAGTAACTGCGAAAGTTGATCGGGTCGATCCGCCGGAGGCAGTAACGTCAAGCACTGGTGGCGGCTCAGGAGAGTAATTTCGATTCCGCCTGCCGACTTCTGGCAATCTTACTGATTAGCGAATGGACTCATGAGACTTTGCGGTATTGGAAATAACGAATGAGCGCTTCCTTACTTGAAATGTTCCCAGCACTAGCGGCGTACCTTCTGTTTATCGTCGCTGTGCTGGGGGCATGTATGGGAAGCTTCATGAATTGTCTTGCCTGGCGGGTAACTGTGGGGATGAGCGTTTTGCGCGGCCGCAGTCATTGTCCGCACTGCAACGCTGAACTGACTGCGCTTGACTTGATTCCCGTCGTGTCATGGATAGCGTTGCGAGGCGCCTGTCGCCATTGTTCGGAGCGCATTTCGCCTCGCTATGTGATAGTGGAACTTGTCATGATGATGGTTTTCGTCTTGCTTGCCCTGCGGTATGGGTTCACCGTGCAAACACTCGCGTACGCAGCGCTCGCGTGCATTTTGTGCGGAGTGACTTTAGTGGATTTTGATACGTACACCATTCCCAATGGGTTTATCCTTGCGGGCATTGGTCTTTGGGCAACAAGCGTTTGGTTTATTGAAGCTCCTGCTGTGGGATTTGGTATTGGGAGTGCCTTTGCAGGAGCTGGTTTTTGGGCGGTATTGCTTGATGGAGTGTGTGGCGCTCTGCTCCTTGGCGGCGGAACGCTGGTGCTTTCGCTTGTGTTTGATCGTGTGGTTGGCCGGCAATCGCTTGGTGGCGGCGATGTCAAACTGCTGTTTGTAGCAGGGCTGTTTCTCGGCGCTGCAATGGGAGTGCTGTGCTTGTTGCTTTCGTGCGTGATCGGGCTTGTGCTCGCTTTTGTTCTGATGCGCTTCGGTACAGCTCAACCGAAAGCTTCGTTTTTATTGGATTGCGAAGACCAGGGCGATGCGCCCTGTGAGGCAGCTGAGCGCGAAACCATCAGAACAAAAGCGATACCGTTTGGCCCTGCGATCTCTGTTGCGACAGTAGTCACCTTGCTTATCGGACCTTCCTGTCTGACATGGTATGTCGGGCTATTGGTGTAGCGTGATTTTGGATGGCTGATCAGGATGTAGCCATCAATAACGAATGAACGGAAGTACGGCGAATGGGAAAAACGTATACCGGGATCGAGATCAATCTCGGAACGCTGAAAATGGTGCAATGCGATGGCAATTCGATTAAGTCGATTGTCTTGGAGCCGTTGTCTGATGGCCTTATGTCGGACGGCCGTATTACCAGCTATGAAGCAATGGGAGATTTGATTAAAGCGACTGCGCGGCGGCACGGGGGGCAGGCAAAACAGGTGGCGTTCGTCATTCCGTATGCCGATGGCTTGACGCGTCGTATTCAGATGCCAGCAATGAGCGCGCACGATCTCGAAATTAACCTTCCCTACGAATTTCGTGATTACATTACGCAAGGGAAAGATAAGTACTGCTACGACTATGCCTTACTTGAGACCCAGATGCTTCCCGATGGAACACCTGAAAGCTTCGATCTTTTGGCAGTGGCGGTGGAAAAGCAAACAATCGAGGACTATGAGCGGATGTTTTCGCGGGCAGGCTTTAAGCTTGCGAAAGCAATGCCCACCTCAGCTGCGCTTCAAAATCTTATTCGGAATAATCAGAATGCTCAAGCGAATTGTTGCATCATTGATTATTCGTCAGAAACAACAGCGCTCCATTTCTTTACGAATGCAGCGTACGATGTTACTCGTACCATTGAAATAGGAATGGTTGATGTTGATAATGCCCTTGCCGATGCGTATGGCGTCGATGCGCATATGGCAAATAGCTATCGTACAACTAATTATCAAGATTCTCAGACGTGCGAAGCGGCTCGCAGTGTGTATGCTTCGATAGCCGTTGAAGTCGGGCGTGCGCTGAACTTTTATTCGTTCAACAACCCCTCAACATCAATCGATACTTCATATTATTGTGGGATCGGATCGACTGTTGATCCACTTATTAAAACGGTGTCTTCTCATGTTGAAGTGCGACATCGGAGTATTTCGGAAATCATGCTTCCTGCCAACGACGAGTTCGCGCTTTTGCGAAGTCAGTGTCCGGCTGCTGTCGGCGCAACGATGGGATAGGGGCACCGATGAATCTTAATGATAACGTGACGCTGAAATCGAAGAAAACTGGCTATCCTACCAAGACAACCATTAATCTTATAAGCGCTAATGCAATGCGGAAAAACACAGGATCAAACATAGTGTTGTTTCTTGTGTTTATCGTACTTCTAGCAATATTTGCCAAATTTGCAGTGATTGATCCCCTCTCTGCGAGCATGCAAAGCAGTGCAGAGTTAGACGCGGCAAAGGCTAAACTTGCGGCATTGGAAGTGGAAAATCAAAGTTATTCCGAGTTGAGCGATCAGTACATGCACTATGTGGTGACAGGACTGACGGAAGGTGAACTCAATCGAGCGGATCGCAATGAGCTGATTGATCTTTTGCGGACGAAGGTGTTGGGGGCAACGTATATATCGTCAGTTAAGGTGGTTGGTAATTCAGTGACAATTGCGTGTGTTGGGGCTAATTTGCAGGAAGTATCAACCTTGGTGCAAAATCTTGAGCAAGATAGTCGTGTTGCGTATGTGACCGTTTCGACAGCGATGGAGCGCGAAGATACCGCATCGACTGCAACAATTCAGATTGAACTTAAGGGCGCAAGCTCGAAAACGGAAGGAGGCGACAATGTCTAAATCGTTCCTCACGAGATCATTTTCTAACCGCGAGAAAGCACTGATTGCAGTACTTGTTGTACTCCTTTTGGTCGCGTTTTATTACTTTTTGGTTATTCGCAATGTTGCGCAGACTCAGGAAGCCAATGCCATTGAGCTTGAGGAAGTGCAAATGCAAATTGATGTGCAAAATGCAGTTGCGTCTGCTCGGACAAGCATGCAGAGCGAGCTTGAAGAGCTTGGAACACTCGAAAACATGCCGATGGTTGCTACCTACGATAACTTGCGCAATGAACTCGATGAGTTGAACGCGATCCTTTCTCAAGCAAGCTCATGCGATCTCAAATTTATGACGCCAGAAATTTCTGGATCAACCATTCGCCGCGTTGTGAATATCACGTATACGACGCCTTCGTATGATGAGGCGCTCTCGATCATTTCGCAATTGCAGAATGGGAAATATCGCTGTGAGATCAGCAACTTTGCGTTAACAGGAAAACTGCTCGCAAGTGG
>JAVWLC010000214.1:0-4644 GCA_036638175.1 Raoultibacter sp.
GTTGTTCCGTCCCAGATCAATCCCGATAAGGTCACTATATATTGACCGTTTTACTGATAGAGTCTCATGAGTATAACAACAGGGAGGTCCGTATTAAAGTCGCTATATTTCGTGTAAATACATAAGGACCCACCACAAAAAGCGGCAATTAACGTGGAACGCCCCTGCTAACAAAAAGCAAAACCCCACCAGCATGAAGACTGGTGGGGTTTTATGACATACAAGCCAAACTGAGGGAGGGTTTTTGGCTTGCCGGGGTAAGTAAAGATCTACAGCGAGGCGGCGTGCTTGCCTGCAACGCGGCCGCTTGTCATGGCGTTACCCATGTTATTGCCAGCCGAAGGACAGTTGTAAGCGTTGCCATATCGCTCGCCCATGGTGTTGCCTACTGCATACAAACCAGGGATTGTCTTCGTGCGATCCATGGTAAGAACCTGATAGTCGCCATTGGTCACCAAACCAGCAAGAGTGTTCAAGCCAGGGCCATACAAACGGTTTGTTGCCTGTGTTGCAATGTAGAACGGAGCTTCGCTAATAGGCAGAAGTAGATCGGCGCCTTTGCCAAAATCGGTATCAGCACCAGCTGCACAAAGTTCGTTATAGCGCTCGACGCTGGCCAGAGCATTCTTGAGTGCTTCGCCTTCCATGCCCGCATTCTTCAAAGCCTCTTCAACGGTGTTGCCAACAAATACGTCTGACATCATCTTCATTGAACGGTTAGCAATCTCAAGTCCAGGAATCTCGGCTGATTTTGCTGACGGATCCGCAGCATCCATTGCAGCTTTGAACTCTTCGACGCCCTCTGGGAAGCCCCAGTTTGGAGCGCCATGATCAAGTCCGGCGCGCTGAATGTAATCCATGTAATTCTTATCCATGATGGCAAAGTTACCCACCATGCCCGATTCGGAGATCGGCTGGCGCACTGACATGGCAAGCACCAAGCCAGCAAACGATTCGTTCATGAAACGATTGCCAAGGCTGTTCATCCACAAGCATGGCGTAGAACCCCAAGGACCAAACGAGATGGAGGGTGCATCGCCTGCGACAGGACGCGGATGGCTCTCGATCGCGCCGCCAGCCCAGCAGCCCATCTTATGGCCCGAGCCGTCACAATCGGTCATGCCAACCAGCGAAGTCCGCTCAACACCATTGCGCTCGGCGTTTTCGCCACATTCGGAGCAAAGCTCCCACACCATATCGGTGTTGGCACCAAAGTCGCCCGTTGCAAGGATTACGCCCTTTGCCGCCTCGAACTTAACGTAGCTTCCGTCAGCGTTCTCGGCTACAACGCCCGTAACGGCACCCTCGGAATCTTGCGTACATGCAACTGCGCTGTGTCCGCAGAACCATTCGGCACCGTTTTCTTCAGCAGCTTCGCGGCAATACGTTTCGATCTCAGAAAGACGAGAGATTTCGGTCAGCTTGTTCTTGCCGATCGGCTCCTTGTTCTGGGTGCCAACGGTCTGAACCGTGGATGCCCACATTTTGTAGCCATCGATCTCCAGCGGGTAATCTGAGCCACTAGCTTTGTTGTAAGCAATCTGTACGATACATTCGCCACCTGCATAATCAAATACGTTTGAGGTCGAAGGAATAAGCGAAACCAGGTTGTCCATCATCTCGCCAGAGTTGTAAACAAAGGAGCGAATGACTGACGTATTGCAGCGGCCATTTGCGCGACGTACGTATTCGTTAACAATCTCATCGAGGTTGTAAGGGCCAAATCCCCATTCCGTCAGCATTTTCGAGTTGTATGAGCAGATATCATCACCGCGGTAGATAATCTCTCCATCATTGTGCTTCTCGATAACAGCAACGGTAGCACCAAGTTGCGCTGCCGCAAGAGCTGCTTGCGTTCCAGCATGACCGCCACCTACTACAACAACATCGACGCTCTTTGTTTCGGTAATGTCGCTGTCGGCAACCTCAGGCGCCGTACCGAGCCAATCCTCGTCACACATGTAACCCGCTGGGCGCGATGCTGATGTAGAAGAGCTTGCAGCAGATGCTTTCTTCGATTCGCCCGAAGCGCTTGGTGCACACCCGATAAGGCCTGCCGTAGCGCTGATGAGCCCTACTCCTGCAGCACCTTTCAAAAATGATCGACGATCCAATTCCATTTCTCCCACACTCCTTATTGGTAGTCTTTGAACGCCGTCCATAGCGTCATCGTATGTATCGGCTTGCATCAAATCGTATGAGGCAGGCAGGTATTGCACCATCCGAAGAATCGTTTATTTCGATTCTGGCGAGCAAAATTGCTCTCAACGGTTTTACGTATTTGGCGTTGAGCTCTTCTATTTTTCCTGTTCAGAGCATACGTATTGAGTTTTCGATACCAAAGATGATCACGCACGCAATACGCTATAATTCTTCCTCGGAGGAACAATGAATCAAAACGAACAGACCGTATCTCATGCGGTATCGAAAGAATCAATGGCGTTTCGCATCTCGGCAATTGTCGGGCTCGGCGCCATGCTTGCGACGCTGCTTGTCTACTCAGCAGCAATTACCCCGTTTCAATCCTTCGAAACCCTCGCTTCATTTGTCGGCACCTTCGCCGAAACGTCGCTCTCGTTTGCAGCAGTGTTTTCGTTCATATTTATTGTTGCGGCTCTCTTCGGTAAGCAAGTTCCTCATAAAGTGCTCCTTGTTTTAGGCGGCGTGCTCTATAGTGCGAGTGCGTTTATCTTTTTGCACTTTGTTTGGTACGGCAACGAAGACATTGTTACCACCTTGGCGGGCGGCGCGTTGGCGGGCATGGCTGACGTCATGATGTGTCTGCTTTGGGGCCGCATCTTTATGCGGTTCACCCTCAAAAGCGCTCTCGTGAACGTATCTATTGCCTGTATTGTTTCAGCTGTGATCTATTGGCTTCTTACTGTTTTGCCGCCGTTTGGGTCGATCATCGTATTTGCCGTTTGCTCGCTTGTTGCCGCTGCACTTCCAGCGGTACTTGATGTTCCAACGGTGGAAGCAGCGGCAACTTCTGCTCAGCTCCATGCCCAAAAGGCGCTCGACACCCTCCGGTCATTCGCGGACGTTATTGTGACCCCGGCGCTCGGATTGCTGTTCTTCGCGTTCGCCATGGGAACCATGCGAAGCGCGTTTACTGAACGCTTTGAAACGTACCTCTTTGCCGTGGTATTCGCCGCGCTGATTCTGATTGTTTACGCCCTCACGCACACGCGACCCTTCACTATGCGAGCGCTGCAGCAGACGTTCGTCCCCCTGCTTGCCATAATCTTGCTGGCAGCAACCAGTATCTCAACGCCACTCAAGCAAGGCTCAGAAGTACTCATGTTTCTGACTTTTTTGCTGTACCTTTTTGCGGCAATCCTCACGCTCTCGATTTTGTGCGCTATTGCGAATGCCGCGGAATTCACTCCCGATCTCATCTTTGGCATGGCGGTGCTGCTGTTTGCGCTTGCGTCGATCACCGGACTCAAGGTTTCTGAAATGATCGACGAAGAGATGATTGGCGTTGCCATTACCATCACCACAACAATTTACGCGTTTGCGATGGTGCTCTTTTCTTACTTCAAGTGGCAGCGTAACACCGCATGGGACAACGGTGAGAATCCCGGAAAAGCCGAAGGCGACAGCCTGAGCGATCGATGCGAAAAGATAGCGGCCGAGTATCGCCTGACCGCTCGTGAGCAAGAAATTCTCAGCTACCTTGCCGAAGGGCACAGCGGAGCATATATCTCAGAAGTTTTGTTTATCTCGCCCAACACTGCGCGAACGCATATCCACAACATATATAAGAAGCTTGAGGTATCGTCGCGCGAGGACATTCTGAAAATGACGCGCGCGTAGGCGGAAAGCAGGTGTGATCACTGCCCTCTTATGCCTGCGAGCCTAAGGGTGCTGGTCGAAATAGCCCGTTTGACTCCGAACCTTCCAAGCACAAACTGCCAGAGCAATAATGAACAGGCCGCTGACAAGGCTGCTTGGGTCAATAACTCCCTGCGAAATAGTACTAGCAAGCGCCCAGGCTGTTACCACCGCGTCTATGACCACGATCCAAAAGAACAGCGCGATCTTGCAGGGATTTTTCGCCCCCCGCTGCCCAAGCAAAGCAACAACAATATTGATTACCGCACCGATCATGGCCGAGACACCAAGAAGCGATACGAAAGAATACACATCGATTGCCGAGCCTATTTCCCCAAGGTCTTTGAGAATGTCAGAGGGAAGATATCCCGCCGCAACAATGAGTACAATGCCAAGCAATAGCTCAAGCCCAGCCCATACAAACAGTACGATGCAGAGGCGATTGAGCCATATTTGCCATGAGGTCATCGGCTTTCCGTCGGTGCCTACGGGAATTGTCTTATTTTTTGCAGTCATCTTTTCAATTTGTTCAGGTGGCTGATTTTATTTCACGAAGCATCTCCACAAATGATTTGCTGTGATGTTTCTACATTATACAGTAGATTGATCAGGTTTCTTGCCCTATGGATAGTGTTTTCGGATGGTTGAAAACACGCTTTTTCATTTTTGGCACCTGATCTGGGTTATTGTAGATCAAGTCGAGGTTTTTTGTTGACATCTCGTAAGGAAAGACGCGGCAAACGTTTATCTGGTATCATGCGATAAGCTTGTGCTAAAACAAACCACATGCTCAATCTGAAAAAGGAG
>JAVWLC010000215.1:0-4641 GCA_036638175.1 Raoultibacter sp.
CTGCGTCAATCGGGTTCACCCAGATAGGCTCATACTTGTAGCCATCAGGACCGACAACTTTGCACGTTTCGATTTCGCGCAGCCAGGTTACATCGTCATGCTGAGCATGGACGCGGAAGTGCGGGTGGTTTGAAACGAGCAAGAACGGATACTTTCGACCGCGCTCGAGGTACTGACGTTCCTGATGAGCAGGGCTTTCGTCAATCCAGTGAGGAACAACGGGGCGTTCTTTGTCGTCAGGGAAGGTTTCCGCAAGTCCCGTTGAGTAGTACTCGAGTTTGCCCGTGGGCGTGCGCAGCGGATTGCCTTCGGGATCATCGTGGAATCCAATGAGTCCTGCAGGAATTTCTTTCCAGTCTTCGCGCGTTGGGAACGGATAGTACTTCTTCTCTTTGAACTCCTCAAAGCTCATGTCTTCAGGAGCGCCGCTGGTCTTGAAGCCGATCTCGATCCATTCTTCATCGGTCTTGCCGCCGAGGAAACGGTTGTGCAGATCTTCGTAGATGCCACCGAACTTCTCGAGCGCTTTGGCAACTTCGCCAACCGCTTCTTTGTCGGACAGAGATTCGCCGACAGGCTTGATGGCCTGATCTTCGTAGAAGATAACGTTCCACTGACCAGAATCATTGTCAGTGCCGATGTCGGCAGTTTCGAACTTCGTGTTGGTAGGCAGAATAATGTCACCAAAGTAGCAATCGTTTTCCAACCAAGGATGCTGGATGATGACGCACTCGATGCTCTCGTGACGAAGCGCGTCCTGCATGGCATTGCCACCGTTCCAGCAGGTCTCCCAGCACGGAGTGTCAGACCAGATCATGTGCAGGCGCTCTTGGTTGTCAAGCGGGAAGGTAAACGGTCCGGTGAACTGGTCTTCACGCGGCAGACCAGCCGAAACATGGCCGTACCATGAAACGGGCGGATTCATAATAGCTTCGGGAATCATGGTCTTGGGGATAAAGCTCGGGCAGGTACCCGTGACCCATCCGCGATAGGCAGCCGAGATGCTGGGGATAACCGTTGAAGGCGGCAGCGGTGTGACGGTTGGGATACCAAACAGCGTCCACTCCATGAATTTGAATTGGTTGGCACCAGGCTTGCCAAGACCCTGCATGCCCAACAGCGCTACTTCAAGGCGGGCAGGCTCATGCGCGAAGCAGGAGCGAATGAATGATCCGCCGTTGCAGTGTGCAATGGACACGGCGTGCTTGGCCCAGTAGCGAGCAAATGCCTTGATGGTGTAAGCAGGAACGCCGCAGATCTTTTCGGCCCACTTAGGTGTTTTCGGGATACCGTCTTCGCCACCCATGACATAGAACTGGAAGTGGTCAAAACCGACGGCATGCGTATCAAGGTAGGCCTCGTCAAAGGTGCCTTCAGCCATCCAAGTATAGGCGATTGCCAACTGGAAAGCTGCGTCGGTGTTGGGAAGTACAGGGATCCACTTATCGGCGTGTACTGCGTTGGCGTAGTTTACGTCAGGCGAAATGTGGATCTGCTTGATACCAAGATCGGTAAACCAGAAGCACAGGCGGCTGGCCATGTATCCGCCCCAGCCAAGCGGGGTTGTCTCGACGTCGCAGCCCCAGAAGAGTACGGCATCGCCATGTTCAGAGATATCTTTGATTACGTTGTTTTGCAGCGATTGCTGTCCTAAGGGGTCCATACCCCAAATGTGCTTGGCGCCCCAGTACCAGCCTTCCCAGCTATCAGGTTGGCGGGATTGCAGGGTGAATCCACCGCAGAGTTCGAGCATTTTGGTGACGCAGCCGTGTGCGGCGTGAACGACCTTGGTTTCGCCATGGCCATCAATTTCGCACAGGATAGAATGCGGACCGTAGGTGTCGTGAATGCGCTTGATTTCTTTTGCAGCAAGTTCCGCTGCTTCATCCCAGGAGATACGCACATAGCCGCTTTTGCCGCGGTTTTGTGGATTGCGCTCGCCCTCGGGATCCCAGTCTTCACGTTTGAGTGGGTAGGGGATGCGGTTCTTGGAATAGACACGCTTCTTGTAGCTGAGTGATAAAGGAGACATGAGTGTCTTGAAGCCGGGCTCGAAGGTCTTGCCGCGTGCTTCAATTTTCCAAGCGTTCAAATCTTCAGGAGTGTACTTCTCATCAAAATGGAAGGGCCTGATACGGATAATCTTATCGTTTTCTTCGTCAATATCGACCGTGCAGGCGAGACTGCCGAGACCGAAGCTATCAAAGCCCAGTCCCTTGATGATCGGTTTGCCGGTAACGTTATTTCCCATCTGTTCTCTCCTCGCGTATAAGAGTTGGTGATCGGTCTTGCAAGCAATCACCTTGGTAATGCCGCCACATGCGGTTTTTGCTGGCTTGCGGTGTACGTCGGTCTGCATTCCTTGTCATCGCTTTGGGCAAATCCGCACAGGCGGCGTTGATGGTCTTTAGGCTCCTGGTGCTTTTGGAGCACTTGGTGCGCCGGGAGCTTTTGGTGCTCCGGGGGCTTTCGGGGCTCCGGGTACTCCGGGAGCCTTTGGTGCTCCTGGTGCGCCAGGCATTGGTGGCACTCCGGGTGCAGGAGTGGCTTTGGCGCCACAGTTTGGGCATTCGTCGAGAGATGGATCAACTTCCGTGCCGCACATAGGGCACTTGACGGGCCCTGCTTCAATTGAAGGTGGTCTGAAGCACATAATACGTCCTTTCTGCGATTGTCAGTAGTAATGACCCCAGTATTTCTCGGCTGGTCAAATTGATCTACAACTGCTAATGTTGAAATCGATTTATTTCTCGTTTTGATATCATACTGAGATGTTGAGAGGGCCAATATATGGGGGAAGTGGGCCGCGTTACAGAGCCTCAGCGCACCAAGACGCCAGGGGATCTGCTTAATACGTACATCCTTGCCGCCATAGGGTTTTCGTGTCTTTTGGGGTGGGAATTATCGGCCGTCTTTAGTCCTTCGCTCTCTCTTTTGAGCTTCTGTGATCTTGAAGAGGCCATGCTTTTGCGTATCATTTCGCTTTTTACCCTTGCGGGCTCATTTGTCTTCTTTTATTGGAAGGAAGACTGGCTGTTTGAGCATCGCAATAAGCTGTGCACAATCGGCTCACTACTCGCGCTCTTTGCTGTTCTCAATACTATGGCAAATCTGTCGTTTGAATGGGTTCCGTTTGGTGTTTCGATTTTAGCATGGGCTCTTTTTGGTATCGCGCAGGCGAGCATCATGATGTACTGGTGCATATTTTTCAGCCTTATTCCTACGCGAGGCACGGCGGTTACGGTTGCTGTTGGATCGTGCGGGGGCACGGCACTGTTTGTTTTCTCAAACGCTTCTGGGGTGGCGCTGCTGGATTTGTTTGAGATCACGTTTCTTATCGTGGGGTCAGTAGGGCTTGCTGCTTTTTTGTCCACGAGGATTGCGCCTGATCGCATTTTGCCCGTCAAAGAATATCGAAGAAGTGCACTGCTGACTATTCCTGCTGCACTTTCGGTGGGCTGTCATGGCGTGGTTTATGGCTTTATGGCTGTCATGATGACGTCGATGGGTCCAACTGCTGCGCTTATCTGCGGAGCAAGTGGAATCTTTGGAACGCTCGCAGCGCTTTTGTGGGCTTACCTGGGTCCAAAGGTTGAAATTGATACGGGTGTTGTGCAGCGCATTTCGCTTCCGTTTTTGGTGGCAGGCGTTTTGCTCATGCCTTTTTTTGGCGAAGTGGGGCGTATTGTGTGCGGCAGCATCATCAACGTTGCGCTTGCGCACGCATCGGTGATTGCGTGGTACTCAACGAGTATCGACAACGCAGAATTTGGACTTCATCCTGTTGATCGGTTCTCAATGCGCCAAGCTCCAAACTGGATTGGCTTTTTGATTGGCTCGATAGCGGCATTTCTCGTTGTCTTTGTGCTGCAGCTCACCGAAGTTCAGTTCTACCTGTTCATGGTTGGGTTTGCCACAATTGTAGTCATCGTGTTCTCGGTGTACGGGGGCGATGAATCGAAGACGAAACGCCGCCTGAACGATCTTATGACTACAGCGGAATCGGTTGTTGAAGAAGAGCCAAAAGATGAGGGCGCAAAACCAGCGCAGTATTTTAGGCAGCGTGTTGATAAAGTTATCGAAGACTACGGCTTGACCCCTCGTGAAGCTGAGGTCTTTTATTTGCTGGCGAAGGGGCGCAATGCTGAATATATTGGCAATCAACTTGTGGTGAGCAGCGCCACAGTCAAATCGCATATCTATCACATTTACCGCAAGCTCGGTATCAACTCGCAACAACGGCTCATGACTATCGTGGATGACGAGACACAGGTTTAGTAATCGCTTGCATAGATAGGCCCTTAGCTTTGCCCGCTGAAAGGTCAAGCCAGGGGCTTTTGTGTTGTTGTGTTGTAGTGGTATGTACCTACCGCAATCTCATGAGGGAAATGTTTGCAACAAACTGAAAACAGGACTTGCGCCTTGATTTTATGGTGCTATACTTCCGTTGTTTATTGAACTGACTAGTCAGTCAGAAAAGGAGTATACCGTGACAGCACAACCCTATATCGAGGCGCGCAACCTCGAACTCAAAACCCTAGCGGGATACGCCTACAAAGGTGTTGATCTTACTATATCCCGTGGCGAACTCGTTGCCGTTCGAGGACGCAATGGCAGCGGCAAAACTGCGCTGCTCTTAAC
>JAVWLC010000216.1:0-767 GCA_036638175.1 Raoultibacter sp.
TCGATCTTTGCATTGCTCACCCGCCGCTTGGGATCCCAAAAGCAATCATGATATTTTTGCTCGCGAAAAATGCGCATCATACTCATTTTGAAAACCTCGAATTTAAACGTGCTTCGAAAATCTCAATTCGGTTTGATGAGGAGGTTCCCGCGCAGATCGACGGCGAGCCGCTTCCTGCCAAGCGCTACGACATCTCGACGGTTCCAGCTGCCTTGCGGGTGCTTGTTGCCCATAAGGGCTAAGGAAATGAAAAAGATCGGATACTATCCGATCTTCATAAGTAATCTGGTGGACCGTGAAGGATTCGAACCTTCGACCTTGGGATTAAGAGTCCCCTGCTCTACCAACTAAGCTAACGGTCCTTAAAGCATTTACCTGCACTTTCGCGCCGAGCTATTGTAATGCATGCTCGGGTGCTGTGCAAGTAGTTCTCAAAAAATGCGCTGGGGTGGATAATCGGACTCGAACCGACGACCTCCAGAGCCACAATCTGGCATTCTAACCAACTGAACTATACCCACCATGGCGCAAGCGATTAGTATAGGGGTTTTGCAACCACTGCGCAAGACATTATTTTGAGATATCAACCGCGTCTTCATACCCTTGCACTCCGATACCAATAAGGCCTGGTCCCGTATGAACAACAAGTACGGGGCTGATCTGCCCATCGAAGGCAGAAATTTGATGCGGAATACTTTGTTTGATGTCTTCAAGAACGGTTTGTGCTTCCGATTCCGCATCTCCATTCACGACAAAAACCGCACAGC
>JAVWLC010000216.1:777-4595 GCA_036638175.1 Raoultibacter sp.
AACCTTCCGCAAACTTCTGGGCAACAGAGATCGCCTTTTTGAGTGATTGCTTGCGACCTTTTGCTTTTGAGACGGTGTAGTAGACGCCGTCTTCGTTGCAGCTGATGATTGGCCGCATATCAAGCATGCTGCTAATGGCGTAGGTGACGTTTCCGATTCTGCCACCTTTATGGAGGTATTCAAGCGTATCAACACAGAAGTAGACGCGCGTATTGGCAACGACGGTTGCCATGCGTGATTCCATTTCCTCAAAAGGTATACCTTGTTCAATGAGTTGAGCTGCGCGGATGGCAGAAAGACCCGCACCCATACCGATGTTCTTTGTATCAACGATAATAGTTTCAAGTTGTGGAAACTCTTTTGCTGCTGCGTGCATGATGTCGTTAGTTGCTGATAGTCCGCTTGAGATAGTGATGCAGACTGCTTTCGTGAATCCGTCGCTAACGACGCGTTCAAACGCCTCGCGGGCTAAAGCGGGGGGGGGGGTGGAAGTGGTTGGGATCTCTTGGGAGAAACGGTCATAGACCTCCTGTGGGGTGATGGTGACTTTGTCGAGATAGCTTTCATTGTGGTAGTTCACGATGAGCGGAACGACATACATGCCGTAGTTCTCGATCAGTTCTGTTGGGACATCATTACAGGAATCAACAATGAGAGCAATTTCTTTATTTTGCATAGCGGGCACCTGCGGTATTCTCGAATCAAAACGTTATCATCTAGTTATTAAGACTATAAGATAAAGCTATCATATCTATACAAGGCAATTGTCGGAATTGACGAAATGACCATTGATTGGTATGCTCGAAACGAGTGAATAGGAAGGGTGCCACTATGGCTTCGGTATCGGAATCGACATATGCGCGCAAGCTTAAAGGGCTAACGTTGCCTCGCTATGCTGATATTCCTCGCATCAACCTTTATATGGATCAATTGCTTGGTTATCTTGAAGAAACCCTTGCGCCTCTTTATGCAGACAACGAAAAAATCATCACGTCTTCAATGGTGAACAACTATGTTAAGCAGGGAGTCCTTGCGGCGGCGCGATCGAAAAAATACTCACGCGATCATGTGGCATATCTGATTGTTATCTGTACGCTGAAACAAACTTTTTCGATTGCGGAGATCGAGCGACTTATTGAGTCGCAGATCGCAAGTTTTGAGACTGCGATTGCCTACGATTATTTCTGCGATGCTTTTGAAGCTGCGCTTAAGGCATTGTTTGACGAGGGAGTGCACGATCCCTTGGGCCTCACGAAATCATCCCAAGAAGGCGATTTTGAGCGTGATCTTGTGCTTGGTACCGCCGCTGCTGTTGCATATACACTCTATATTAAAGCTAGTATCGAAGTGATCGAGGGTAGGGCCTAAAGCCACTTTTTGCTTGCCCTGCGCTTGCGAGGTTGTTTCGGGGGACGAAAATCAAGCTCGATTTGATCACCACAGAGCTCATCCTTCTTCTTTTTGAGTTTAACCTCATCAATGACCCACGATACAGCGTCTTGCCCAAATGTTTCAAGCATTTTGAGGCGGGCATCATGGATGTTCTTCTTTGAGTTCGCGCGAAATTCACTCTCAAACTCAAAGAATCCTTTTGTGGGATTTTCTGTCACGGGCGAGGTGTAATGCGCGATATAGGTTTGGATTAGCGGTTCTTCGGCAGGGGCTTTGTAGATGACTGTTCCCGTAATATCGTCGGGTTCGAGATCGAACAATGTATCGATCGATTCGTTCATGTAAAAAGCCTCCGTTCTGCTAACCGTCTGTCGTGCTTAGGGTCGTTCATTAACTCGTATTGTAGCAGTGCAAAGTCATAACACTTATTTCTGCAAAGGATCTTTGTATTATTTAGAAAAGCGGGTGCATGTACGCGCGAAGTAAGAAGACCAGAGCCCCTGAGGATTCTGGTCTTCTTGGCTTTGTGAGCATCGTATAGCACCAATGCTCTATTGCTGGTGTAATTAACTCTTTGCGGTAGAGCTTTGCGGTTCTTCTTGAATGAGGAGAGTGTCGGGTTCGCTGACGATAACATATTTGCCTGGACTGAAGCTCTTGCCTTCTTTTTTCCAGGTCCGGTATTCAGCCGTTGCTGTGAAGAGCACGTCCGAAGATGAGTTAAGGGCGGTTTCGCATGAATCCTGAATAACACCGATGATGAAGCCGATGGCAACCACCTGCATAGCAACATCGTTGCTGATATTAAACAACGAGCAGGCGAGGGGTATGAGAAGCAGCGATCCTCCCGCAACACCAGAGGCGCCACAAGCAGATACGGCTGCGAGCACGCAGAGAATGACGGCTGTTGGAATATCGACCGAAATTCCCAGTGTATTTGCTGCAGCCAAAGTCATGACAGCAATGGTGACCGCGGCACCTGCCATGTTAATGGTTGCACCAAGCGGAATTGATACAGAGTAGTTATCCTTGTCGAGACCGAGCTTGCGACATAATTCCATGTTGATGGGGATGTTGGCGGCAGAGCTGCGAGTGAAAAATGCTGTGATTGCGCTATCTTTCAAACAACGGAATACCAGCGGATAGGGGTTCTTGCGGATGTTGAGGAACACGATAAGCGGGTTCGTAATCAACGCAATAGTGATCATGCAGCCGACCAGAACAAGCAAAAGCTGGCCATACTGCGTAAAAATCTCGAGTCCGCTTGTTGAAACCGATGTGTACACAAGACCAAGAATACCGAATGGTGCAAAGCTTATAACCCAGCGCACAACCTGAGAAACGGCATCAGAAACATTCGAGAAGACCATTTTGGTATTTGCGCTCGCAACACGCAGTGCAATGCCAAGAACGACCGCCCAAGCAAGAATTCCTACGTAGTTAGCGCTGGTCAGTGCATTAACGGGGTTGTCGACGACATTCATGATGACAGTTGTGAGCACCTCGCCGATGCCACTGGGGGAAGCTTGCTCGGTTGCTGCGTTGGTAAGCGTAAGTTCAAGCGGGAAAAGGAAGCTAGCAACAACTGCCACGAGTGCTGCAACGAGTGTGCTGATGATGTAGAGCACGACGATAGTTTTCATCGATCCATCGCCATGCGCGTTCGCTAAGGCGCTGATGACAAGGAAGAATACGAGAATGGGTGCTACCGCTTTCAGTGCGCCCACAAACAGAGAGCCGAGGAGCGTTAGGAATTCAATACCAGGGAAAAAGACACCGAGTAGAGCACCAAGAATCAAGCCAGCGATGATGCGCTTAATGAGGTTAATATCGTTCCACTTCTTGAAGAGTTTTTTCACAGACACCTACCTTAGGTCGGTTGCATAGGTTTGCACGAAAGCTGGTGTAACGTTGACCAAAATTCTGAAACATCATAGCAGAGGAAAAGTTACACAAGAAAGATTGTCAGCATGCTGTCTCCTGATGGCCTGGGAACGGTATTTCACGAGGAATCAATGGGGGCAACATGTGGATCAAAAGGAATCATGGGAGATTGATTTTTGATGATCTGTGGATAGGGCCAGACTTCTGGTATCATATCTATCCGCACCGATGGGCACCTCACACGCCTTCCATCGTGCGTTCGAAAATAGTGCGGGCGTGGCGGAATTGGCAGACGCGCCAGATTTAGGTTCTGGTGGGGAGACCCGTGAAGGTTCAAGTCCTTTCGCCCGCACCATCTTCCTAGCAATCATTCTAGGCAATTACCCAAGAGAATACCCCGAAGTTGTCGGGGATACTTGTGCAGGAGTGGAGTTTCTTGTACTCAAAGGCCAATAGAATTGAAACCCTCGAAGGATTCCAATTCTATTGATTGGAGGCTTTTGGGATAACTCTTTTTCGTAAGCACAAGAGCCTACTTGCTA
>JAVWLC010000217.1:0-4591 GCA_036638175.1 Raoultibacter sp.
TTCGGTTCCTTCGGCAACGGGAGCTGCTACCTCAATATCAGAGTGATCTGCGTTGAAATCTTCATCATGATAAAACGCCATGGGTCCACCAAGCGGCGCAATACCATTTTTTGCGAGCGAGGCGAAAAGCTCGTTGAAAAGCTCATCAAAGTTTTTGACGCTGATGCACTTGCGAATGCCAAAAACGGTCTGTGGTTCACGGTTTGCTATAGCAACTACAATATCTTGTTTCATAATGTCTATACTCCTTTTCAGTTTTTCAATATCATTGCTCATCTGGCGAAGCACTCTTTCCGTGCTATCGAGTTCCGCCTCCATGAGCGCACGTTTTTCTTCGAGTTTCTGAGAAAGCGCACTCCCGTCGGGGTTGGCCAAATACACTGCAATTTCAGGGAGCGATAATCCGTATAGCTTGAGCCGTTGGATTAACCGCATGGTGCTCAACTGGTCTGCGGTGTAGTAGCGGTATCCGTTGTCTGCAACATGCATAGGGCGCAAAAGTCCGATGTCGTCGTAATGACGCAAGGTCTTTTTTGTCACAAAACATATTCGGGAAAATTCTCCAATTGTTAACATAGGCTAGCCATCTTTCTGGTACTTATTGAACGTTCGCGGATTAGTATGGGGTATGCCCTTACAGGAATGTCAACAGCATTTTTGAAGAATGGTACTATGTCTAGAAAAAGAAAGGTAGCAAAGGAGTAGCCATGGACGGTGCGGTAAGAAAAAAGCGTGTGGTAACCGTTGGGTTCTTGGCAGGATTACTTGCTTTGTACGTTGTTGGTATTGCTACCATAACGCTGGCTCCAGCAGCACCAACGCGAGAGGTGCTTGTCGGGTATGCCTATCCTCTTGATTGCATGGTTGTACTGCCTGCGTTGTTTTACCTCCTTGTCATAAGAAGGCATGGGCTCTCGCCCTTGTTTGTTCTTCCTGTTATGTGGGCGGGTGCCGTCCTTGCGTCCTTCTTTGCGCAGGGTTCCAATATGACCTTGATTGCAGTACTTGGCGTCGGCGCTCTTTTGGTGGAAATAACCATTGCTGTGCGAGAGATGTCGAAAGCAGTTAAAAGTTTTATGCAGGCGAAAAGGTGCTCCAGTGATGCTGAAGATTGGTTTTTTGCTCCCCTCATGCAGATGACGGGGAATAGACGCGCCTCGAAGCTGGCCTCAAATGAGCTCACGATGTTCTATTACGTTTTCTTTTCCTGGAAACACCCAGAGACATCCACGCAAGGTGAAACATTTACCTATCATAAAGATAGCGGTTACACGGCGGCTATTGCGGGCATGATGCTTGCCATACCTGTTGAGATGGTAGTTATGCATATGCTGATTGCACAGTGGAATGATGTTGCAGCTTGGATTCTTACGGCCACTTCTTTATATGCAATCATTTGGTTGATCGCTGACTGCCGCGCATCGGTTCTTAAGCCGATAGTGATTGAAGGCGGCATGCTCAAGATTCGCTCGGGTATGAGAATCAAAGCAGACATACCGCTTTCCTCAGTTGCCTCGTATCAAAGAGAAGCACCTAAGGGTGATACAAAGAGACAAATGAACTTAGGTGTGATGGGATCAGCAAGTGGGTGGATAATTTTTGCTGAACCTGTTGTGATCGAAACCGCTTTTGGTGGAACGAAGGAAATTGACGCTCTTGGCGTTGCGGTTGATGATCGCGCACGCTTCGCAAGGGTCTTCCAGGAGATGCATCCCGAGGCATAGATCAGCGGTATGTTAGGTAACGTTCGAATTACATGATTGGAACAAGTTGCCTAAACTAGCTGATCAAGCAGGTAATTAGTGGAACCTTAGCCATACAATGCTTCACATGATGGAAGCATAAGTGGCTAGGAGCACTATGAAACGAGTAATCGTTGTTGGCGCGGGAGTTGGTGGATTGGCTGCTGCAATCCGCTTGCAGCATGCTGGATACGAAGTCGAACTGTACGAAAAAGAACCTCGTGTCGGCGGGAAGATGAACCAAATCCAAGGTGATGGTTTTTCTTTTGATGTAGGTCCCACTATTGTGATGATGCCCTCGCAATACCGCGAACTCTTTGAGCTCTGCGGCAAGAATCCTGATGATTATATTCCCATGGACAGAGTTGAGCCGATGCTCGAGATCAATTTTGCATCGGGCGAACATTTGCCACTTTCAAATAACCTTTCCGACCTAACCGCAACCCTTGAAGCGGTGAGCGAGCAAGATGCGCAAGGGTATTTTCAATACTTGGGCGAGCTCTACAAGCGCTACCTTATTGCTAAGGATAACTTTCTCCAGCGTCCGTTTCGCAAACCGTCTGATTTTTATAATCCAAAAAGCTTGGTGGCAGGCTTCAAGCTCCATACCCTTGGCGATGCATATTCTTCGGTGGCGAAATACGTTCAAAATGATCGGTTGCGCGAAGCTCTGGCGTTTCAAACGCTCTACATCGGCATTTCTCCCTACGAAGGACCTTCGCTGTATATGATTATCCCGATGATCGAGCTGCTGTACGGCGTGTGGTTTATCAAAGGCGGCATGTACAGCATGGCTCAAGGCATGGAGCGTCTCTTTGAGGAATTAGGCGGCATCGTACATACAGAAGCACCTGTTGAGCGTATTGTCATAGAGAACGGGCGAGCGATTGGCATTGTTGACAATAAGGGCATGCATAGTGCCGATTACGTTGTCTGTAATGCAGATTTCCCTTATGCCATAGGGGAGCTTGTTAAGGATGCCGAAGCACGGGGGAAATATACACCCGAAAAAGTTGAGGCAATGGAGTATTCCTGCTCGTGCTTCATTATGTATCTCGGTTTGGACAAGCAGTACCCGATAAAGTCGATGCACACCATTAGGTTTGCTGCCGACTTCAAGAAGAACATTGCTGACATTTTTGACACGGCGCGTTTTCCTGCGGACCCATCCTTTTATCTCTATGCGCCCTCTGTGTTTGATCCTTCGCTTGCACCTGAGGGTATGCAGACGCTTTACGTACTGGTGCCTGTGCCCCCGCTTTCGGCCCAGTCTCCAGCTTGGACCGATGAAGACGTTGCCTTTTGTCGGGGAAAGATACTCGACCTCATTGAAAGTGAAACGGAGTATTGCGATATCAGAAACCATATTGTCTACGAGCGCATCTATACGCCGTTGGATTTTGAGAGTCGATTTAATGCCAGTAATGGTGCGACGTTTGGGTTGCGACCGACGCTGTTTCAGAGCAATTACTGGAGGCCTCATAACAAGGCAACACATTGCGAAAACCTCTATTTTTGTGGAAGCAGCACGCATCCAGGTGCAGGAGTACCGATTGTGCTCATGAGCGCTAAGTTGGCGGCGGAGGAGTTGATGGATGATGATCATAACCTGTAAACCATTTGAGGAGCATGCCGCCGATTTTGCCTGGTGTGAAGAGGTAATAAAAACCAATTCAAAAAGCTTCTATCGAGCCTTTTCGCTCTTGCCGTACCCTAAACGGGAGAGCGTCTATGCTCTGTACACCTTCTGTCGCGCTGCGGATGATTGCGTCGATCGTTATGCAAGTAAAGAAGCACTCGATTCGCTCGAACAGGATCTTGTCCTCTTCTTTGAGGGGCACGTTCCTGAATCGCCGCTCTGGCGCTCGCTTGCGGTAGTGTTTGAGACGTTCGATCTTGAGAAAAAGCCATTTTTTGACATGATTGAGGGGCAGCGTCGTGACCTTGCTTTCAAGCAACCTGAAACGCTGGTTGAGCTTGAAGAGTATGGGTACTACGTTGCTGGATCGGTCGGGCTCATGTTGCTTCCAATCCTTCATGCTCGCTCGGCGGTGACCGCTGATCTGAAACAAAGCGCTATCGATCTTGGTGTTGCCATGCAGATCACCAATATCCTTAGGGATGTCGGTGAGGACTTGGATAACGGACGCATCTATCTCCCTTGTGAAGCGATGGCTGATGTAAGGTATTCTTCGTTTGACCTCGAAAATCGGCTTCGTAGCAAAGCCTTCGTTACTCTGTGGGAAACGCTGGCTCATCGATCTGAAGAGCTGTATCTTCCCATGCAGCGTGATGCAGTGCTACTTGATGAAGATAGTCGATTAGCAACGCTTTCCTCGCTCTTTTTGTACCGAGGAATTTTGGATGAAGTGCGCCGTCAAGAGTATCAATGCTTAACAAAGCGTAGCGTTGTTCCAAAAGACCAAGCATATCTATTGATTACCGAAGCTGAAGCCCTGCTCTCTTCGCCGCGGGACTTTGCTGTTGTTGGGGGGAGGTGAGGGCATGGAAAATGTATGGGGCCTTGGCCTTTCTGGTGCCTATGTTCTGCTGGTTCTTGGGGTATCGAGCGTGCTTTCTCGCAAAGGCGCCTCATCAGAGGTGACGCGCAAGTTTGTTCATATCGCTTTGGGCGGATGGTGGGTGATTGCCATGGTCTTCTTCACCTCGCCTCTGTGGGCAGCCATTCTTCCTGCAGCGTTCATTGTTGTCAATGGATTTGCTCATCGCGCTCAGAAGCTCTCGTTCATGTCACGCGAACAGGATAATACGTTGGGCACGGTGTACTATGCGGTGTCGTTGACGTTGCTTGCTCTGTTTTCCTTCTGGATAGGAAGGCCCTACGTTGG
>JAVWLC010000218.1:0-4570 GCA_036638175.1 Raoultibacter sp.
TGCTCAGGAGAACTACAACTGGAATGCTGAGGGCGGCGAAGCGTCAAGGTGTATCGAGTGTGGCGCTTGCGAATCAGTTTGCCCGCAACACATTGCCATTATCGACGAACTGAAGCGGGCTGCTGAGCTGTTTGAGTAGCGACGGTCGTGCTTGTGCGACTTGTTTTACTTGCTGAGGCACCTAGTTTTACAGTCAAGCTGCTTGTGTAAAGATTTCTGCTGGTGCGCTCTCTATACTAGGCCCCATAAGGCGGTTATGCGAATATTTCGCATATGACGTAAGGGGGTTGGCCATGGGGATTTTATACCAAGCAGCCGACATGTCGTACTGGGTCATCTGGCTTTTCGTGCTCTTTGCCTTGATGGCGTTCAACGAATTGGGGCGCACCTCATTGTGGGCGGGCATCGCGCTGTTTGCGGTGGTTCCGATCTTTCTCACGATATTCGTGTGGCCCGAAACTGCGGCACCGGGCAACGAATACGGCACAGGAACCTGGTTTAACTGGGTCAAAACGTATTCGGCCTTAGCGGGGTGTCTCGGATTTATTGCACTGAGATTCGTTAAGTGGACTGGCAAGGATGGCATAGTTCATCATCTGTATGAGAAGAAATGGGCACTGTGCTTCCCACCACTTATTCTTGCTATCAATATTGCCGAAGCGGTTATGCGCGACTTCCAGGTTTTCAGTTTTGGCTTGTGGGAGGGCGGTATCGTTGAGAACCTGTGGACCATTTCGGGTCCGTGGAACATCATGAACGGTATTGCGGGCATCCTTAATATCGTGACCATCTGCGGATGGTTTGGCATCATGATTTCAAAAGACAAGTCGAAAGACATGATCTGGCCTGACATGATTTGGGCATGGATTATCGCGTATGACTTGTGGAACTTCGCCTACACCTACAATTGCATTTCTGATCATTCCGCGTATTGCGGATTGGCGCTGCTGCTTGCTTGCACTATCCCGACGTTCTTCATCAAGAAAGGCGCATGGTTACAGCATCGCGCTCAAACGCTGGGGCTCTGGATTATGTTTGTCATGACAGTGCCGAGTTTCGCTGACAAATTGGCACCTATTCCGACCACTCACAACCCTACGGCGTTTTTCGTCGTGAGCTTTATTGCCCTTGCGAGCAACGTGGCACTGTTCGCTTATCAGGTGCATCGGATTCGCAAGCGTAAGCTTAATCCTCTCAAAGACGAGCTCTATGTTGACACCAAGGCATATCAGAGGGTCTTGGAGGAAAACAAGTAGCGGCCCCAAAGCTACTGCACGCTGCGATTTGATTCCAAATTGAAAGCCGAGATCTGTGCCAGCAAAAATGCCGATTGCGTATAATGGACATGCCCGTCGAACCAAAGACGGACATGTCCATGCACGGTTAGGCGCGGGGGAAGCAAAAATGCGGCTCGGTAATCGTCAGACAATGTATCAGCCTATCAGGGGTGAGTGCGGGCGCTCGCTTACTGATAGCAAACGTCTGACGGGGCAAGCGGGTGAAATCATGCTTGCCGCTCGAAAGCTCTACGAGACGGTAGGTGTTGAAAAAACCACGGTAAAAAGCATCGCCGAAGAAGCCCGCGTCACCCGTGAACTGGTGTATTACTATTTCGATAACAAACAAGCAATAACCGATGCCGTACTCGATGATTATGTCGAAGACCTTGTTGAGAGTGCCATTGTGTGGAACGAATCACGCAAGTTCGGCAATACGCCAGAATCCTTACGGGATTGCATTATCACGTTTCGTCGAGCTCTGTATGACGCAAACGGACCGCGCCCCATGATTGCGGTACTTGAAGAGCTGGGTGTGCGCGATGCGTTTGACGTGCGTGCCGTGCGTGAAACGGTCGATTGTATCAACGCTCACATTGTCACTGAGTACGCCGAATATCATGATGTTGAGATCGATTTGGTCTATGAGATGTTTTGCGTTGTCATATTCGGGCTTGTTGGCCTCGTGAAAATCAACCCTGAGATCACCGATGAAGCCCTCATGAAAATTGTCGAACAAGCTCTTCGCCTTGATATGGTGCCGCTGAAACAGATCGAGCACTAAGAGAATTGCGGCTCTACGTCATTGTATGATTCTGATCATTTTGATAAACTGTTCAACGTTGAACGGTTTATCAAAATGAAGAAGGTGCATGATGGAAGCATGTGTTGAGAAGCCCCTGATTCGTAAAATATCAAGCAAAGGACAAGTGAGTATACCGAGTTCGTGGCTGCGGTCCTGCGGCTTCAATGAGTACGCAACAATAGTGTTCACCGATGAAGGTGTGCTCATTAAGCCTGTTGATCTTTCAGATAATGATGAATTCGACGCTCTTATCCTCAAAGACTTAATCGGGCAAGGACTTTCTGGTGATGAATTAGTGGATGCATGGGCGGTTGAGAAGGCGGCATTGAGGCAGGGTATCGCCGCTTATCGCGACCGATTGATTGCGACATCCAGAGAGCGGGAGCTTAATCCCGATCTCGATTCTGCGTTTGGCTGCTAGGTTCGCTGGATATTTCGCTATCACTTGCTCCTTCTGTGACTAATGCCGAATGTGCACTGCCGCATTGGCGCGCCCTTTGCTATCATGTTCGACGTATGTTTTACGTTCGTTCCACGTGCCCGAAAAGGGAAAAGCGAAGGAAGCCTTATGTCCCAACATGTAACCGAAAACGATGTGCGCGATATTGCAACATATACGCGCATTGGTCTGACCGAAGACGAGGTCGCGCAGATGACCGTCGATCTCAACGGTATCATCGAAAGTCTCAAACCTATCACGGAGTACGATCTGGAAGGCGTCGAGCCGACGTTTCACCCGATCGGAGGTCTGTGCAATATCATGCGCGAGGATGTGGAGCTTGAGAGCTTCACGCAGGAAACCGCGCTCGAAAACGCTCCGAAGCAACAAGACGGATGCTTCCTTATTCCCTCTATTCTTGGTGAGGGGGGCGATCGATAATGACGAACTTCTCAGAACTGGGCGCTCGCGCTGTCCGCGAAGGCCTG
Source organism: Raoultibacter sp. (assembly GCA_036638175.1). Lineage (GTDB taxonomy): Bacteria > Actinomycetota > Coriobacteriia > Coriobacteriales > Eggerthellaceae > Raoultibacter. Next base: position 3,010 of record JAVWLC010000218.1, read on the forward strand.
CTTGCTAAGGAATTTTCTGCTCGTGAAATCGCTGAGGCATCTCTTGCTCGCATTGCTGATGCGGACAAAGTAGTCCATGCGTTTCTTGAAACCACCGAACATCTTGCGCTTGATCAGGCTGCAAAGCTCGATGCGGCGGTTGCTGCAGGATCTCTGTCTGATCTCGGTTCGCTTGCTGGTGGTCCCGTGGCGTTCAAGGACAACATGAACCAGTTGGGCACGCATACTACGTGCTCCTCAAAGATGCTTGAGAATTATCTTTCTCCGTTCACCGCAACATGTGTCGAACGAACCATTGCTGCTGGCGGTATTCCGCTCGGCAAGCTCAACATGGACGAATTCGCGTTTGGCTCTTCGACTGAAACCTCGGCGTTTGGGCCGAGTAGGAATCCCTGGGATACCTCACGAGTGCCAGGTGGGTCATCAGGCGGTAGTGCTGCGGCGGTTGCCGCAGGATTGGCAACCATCACGCTCGGAAGCGATACGGGTGGCTCAATTCGCCAACCTGGCAGCTTCTGTGGCGTTGTTGCGGTGAAGCCTACCTACGGCGTTGTTTCGCGTTACGGCGTGGTTGCGTTCGGCTCTTCGCTTGATCAGGTTGGTCCCTTCGCCAAGACGGTCGAAGACGCCGCGTATGCCCTGAATGCTATTTCTGGTCGCGATCCGCTTGATTGCACAAGCCAGGATATTACGACCGATTTCACAGCGAATCTTGCCGAAGGTGTTAAGGGTATGCGGATTGGCATTGTGCCAGCGTTTATGGATGCGAAGGGTCTTGAGCCTGAGGTGAAAGCGAAGGTTGAAGAAGCCGCTGCAAATCTTGAGAGGCTTGGTGCTGAGCTTGTTGAGGTTGATTTGCCCAATGCGCAAGCGGCTATGAGTGCGTATTATGTGCTTGGTCCGTGTGAGGCGTTTTCTAACCTCGCGCGCTTAGACTCGGTGCGTTATGGTTATTGCGATCCTGGCCACAAAGATCTCGGCAGCCAGTATGAGGCAAGTCGTGCGGGTGGCTTTGGTCCTGAATCACGTCGACGCATTATGCTTGGCAGCTACCTGCTTTCAGCGGGCGTGTACGAGCAGTACTATTATCCAGCTCAGCAAGTCCGTACGCTTATTACCCAGGATTACGCGAATGCGTATGAAAAGGTCGATTGCATCCTTGCTCCTGTTGCTCCCCGTACATCATTCAAGTTCGGCGAGGTGTCAGATCCTACCGACATGTATTTGTCTGACATGTTCACCATCTCAATCAACATTGCTGGCAACGGTGGCATGAGCTTGCCTGTGGGGCTCGGTGCTGATTCGCACTTGCCCATAGGTGTGCAGCTCATCGCTCCGCAGTTCAAGGATGAAAACATGTTCCGCGTTGCGGCAGCGCTTGAGGGCTGCTACGACATCGAGCGTATAGCACCTGCTTTCGCTGATGGAAAGGTGGGTGCCTAAATGAAGAAGCTTGAAGTGGTTTTGCAGGATTGGGAAGCGGTCATTGGTCTTGAAGCTCACGCTGAGCTCACTACGCTTGAATCTAAAATGTTCTGCGGTTGTAAGCTCGAATTTGGTG
>JAVWLC010000219.1:0-4544 GCA_036638175.1 Raoultibacter sp.
AATACGAACGCTGGGAAGTGTGTAAATATTCGTTTTTGTTACGGCAGTACTTGAGTTGGGGGCATACAAGGCAGTACGGACAAACCCGTAGTTGTTCTTGGGGTACTCGTAGAGTTCTGCGAGCCTTTCGCTATACACCATGCTGCCTATAAGATCAATTTCGCCTGCGTCAAGCATGTCAATTAAGGCCCCTGCCTGTTCGCCATAGGTTTCACCAGGTGCTTCAATAAACTCGTACTTCCAACCCGTATATTGAGCGATTTGGATGAGGTAATCGTATGTGTAGCCTGAGTAAGCCCCGTTTTCGTCCATAATGAAATCGCCGGAGCGTGTTGCATAGCCAACACGAACGATCTGCCCCTTTGTGCTGGGCGTATGTGCAACAGCCTCGCTTATTTCAGAACTGATGGTCCGAGCGCTGTTGTCTGCTTGCGCCGAAACAGGGCTTGCGAAGACGAGCGCTGTAAGGAGCATGGAACAAAGCATAAAATGGGCAAATCGTTTCAAGGCATTCTTTCGTAGCGACGTATAGGATCTGGCTAAAGTGCCAGATTGGTTTGTGTATGATGCTAATGTTACTAAATTGGTAGTTATTCTAGCTGTTTTCACGGGGCTCGTGTGTGATTATACGGCGAATCCTCGGGATCTTTAGATTTTCACGCTAGGGTAAACCAATCGTTTTACGCTATGAGTAAAAGGCATCAAGATTGTCTTTGTTTTATGATCTTGCGGTATACTCGGTGCTGCGAAGACAAAAACACGATCCGGCTGGTAGTCCGGATGCGGAGTCGATGGAAGCGCTGTGTGTGTTTTGCTGTCATCGACCTGTCAGTAACCTGCCTCCTTGGTTGTCCATTCTTCGTTAGGAATAACGAAATAGGAGGATATATGCAGGTCAATTCATCATCGACATTGACAATACTACACGACGGCCAATTTTGGATAGCCATCTGTGAGCGCGCCGAAGCAGGCCTTTACGGTGCACGACGTATCGTATTCGGTCCTCATGAGCCCACCGATGAACAGATATTCGCATTTGTGTGTGCGTCTTGGCATAAAATTGAGTTCACTATGTTCAAGCAGGGGTATAGTGCAAAAGTCAATGGCTTAGGCGATGACGGAAGTACTCGCAAGATCAATCCCAAGCGCCAACAGCGCCTCGTGCATCGTCATGTTAAGCAAACAGGTATCGGAACCGAGGCCCAGCAAGCAATACGCGAAAGCTACGAGCAATCAAAGATCGAGCACACGGACGAGGCAAAAGAACGTCGGCAACTTGAAGCCTCTCGCCGCTTCGCGACCAAACAACAGAAGCGTAAGGCAAAGCTACGAGGGCACTAAGCAGTGAGTAATATAGGCGGATTTCACCTTAAGCCACGTGATGATAATTGACGAAAATCAGAATAGCCCCAGTTGCTCAGCGGGCTTCTTCTTGTAGGCGTCTACGATGTCTTCCATGCGCCACAGCAAGCCCGCTTCCTTGCAACGCTTGCGAAAGTGAGCCATCGCCTCGCGTTTGCGCGGGGAGTTACAGAGATACTTGTCACCGAAGGTGTCGACGTAGCGCTGCGGCATGTCGGGGGAGACGTTGGCTAAGTGTTCGAGAAAGTACTCCTTTTGACCAGCTCGCATGGTTACGCCGCCTAGGGCATAGATGAATCGTGCCCCGCTTTGTACGGTGGCATCTATCATCGCATCGATGCTCGCGTCATCGTCGGTTATAAAGGGAAGCAGGGGAGTAAAAAGCACACCAGTGAAAAGCCCTGCATCGGCAAGTGTGCGTACTGCTGCAAAGCGCTCGGATGAAGTCGGGGCATGGGGCTCGATACTGCGAGCGAGGGTATCATCGGCAGTTGTAATGGTGAGCTTTGCAATTGCTGAATGCTTTGCCGCAATCCGCTCGAGGACATCAATGTCGCGCGTGATGAGGGTGCTTTTCGTTTCGACCGAAAGTCCAAATCCATACTCTTCTACCAGTTCGAGCGCCCCGCGAGTCACTTTAAGTTCGCGCTCAAACGGGTTGTAGGTATCCGACATTGCACCGATGCCAACCACGCCGATGGTTCTCCGTGAGCGTAGTTCGCGCCGTAAAATAGCAAGTGCATCAAACTTTACCCGTACCGAATCGAAATCGTCCACGCGATAACAATCGCTGCGGCTGTCGCAATAAATGCAGCCATGACAGCATCCTTTATAGAGGTTCATCGAATAATCGATTCCAAACCATTGGGAGCCGTCATAGCGGACTTTTTGGAGGATGGATCGTGCTTTGATTGTCTTCATCGCGTTTGATACATTTCTTCTTGTTAGACCCATTATGTCTCTTAAGGTGTGTTGCTTATGGCATCATACCACGAGATCGAACGGGACTTTTGCGTGCAAAGCCCCGTTCGAAAATCCAATGAATCATACGATGTAGGTGCGTGGTTTTCGGGCAAACTTAGAAGAGGCTTGCTTGTTCTTGTTGCTGATTGGCCCGAATAACTTTGAGGATATCTTTCATTTCGTAGATGATCCCAGCTTTGTCGCAAATGTCCCGAAACAACGCACGCAATTGTTCGATTTGTTTGCTGTAGCAAAAGAAGCTTACTCCGTACGTATCACGCATGAGTTGAGGAATGGCCCGATCAATTTTTCTGACGTGCTTCATGTAGTGAATGCTTTGACCGTCGCGTATTGAAAGGCCGAATCTCGTGTAGATAAAATTGACGCCGCATTCGTGAGCTTGTTCCACGATGGCTTCGACATTTTCTGCAGTATCGGTGACGAAGGGTAGCATTGGCGTGAGCATGATCCCGTTGAAGACGCCCGCTGAACTCAATTCCTTGAGCGCAGCGAATCGTGCACTACTCGGCGGTGCGTGTGGTTCGATCATGGCGGCTAAAGAATCATCGGCGGTTGTAATGGTAAGCTTCGCGGTTGCTGAGTTTGCCCAGCTGATTTCTTCTAAAACATCTATGTCCCGCGTGATAAGAGGGCTTTTTGTGCAGACATCGACACCGAACCTGCAGTTTCCAATAACCTTGAGGACCTTACGTGTTGCTCCGAGCTCTTCTTCGTAGGGATTGTAAGTATCAGCAAGCGTGCCGAGTCCAATGATGCCCGCGGCGCGTTTACTTCTGAGCGATTTTGACATAAGGATATCGCTGTTTGGTTTATACTGAACGGTGTCAAAATCTTTGTGCCCATAGCAGTTGCTTCTGCTCTCGCAATAAATACAAGCGTGGGAACAGCCGCGATAGATATTTGCAATGTATTCTATGCCGAACCAGTCGTCTGGCTTATGGCTGGGTTTATTGAGAATGGTTCTGGTTGGATACTCCTGAATCATGTAGGCTCTCCCTCTTGGTTGCGTCGCACTGCGCGGCACATCAACATAACGTATTACCAATAGGAGTATAGCCAAATCCTAGAACTCAACTATGAAAAGACGATGATTTCCGTATTCGGTTTATTTGTAAGAAGTTACATCGCACAAAAGAACAACCGACCGAATCGTGCTTCTTTCGGTCGGTTGTCTTGCGTGTGAAAGTATAGAAGCTATGCGTTCTTCCTGATAGGGTGTCTAATGACGGTTCTTAAATTCTCAGGCTTCGTGCGACGCGGGTCACCGAGGTATACCTCATGGTGTCTACGCCCAATGGGATAGGCATCGAGGCTATTCGAGAAATCATTGCTGTAACCGTTTTCGCCAACGAACGTCTCGAGCTTCTCAATGGTCACAGGTTCGTCATCGTAGGGTCCTTTATGCATGATTTGTACACATAGGCCTTCTTCGTAAATTTCAAAGCGGGCTTCTTTTAGATCTACTCTTGGTTTTTTGCGAGCAACTTCATCGCAAGCCCAAGCAAACACGGCTGGAGTCACAAAATCAGGCTGTCGAATCATAGAAATCCAGAGAAACGTGCTCTTATCTTTTGCGGACAAGCCGTTAAAGGCGGGGCCTTTATTCCACCAAAGGCCTTCAAGCGGTGGAACTTTGTATTCAAAGTATCCTTCGGGTTGCAGGTTCGACATCTTTGACATCTTGATGGTATAGGTGAGTGCGTAGAGGGCTTGTAGTGCATCGGCATACGCACCATTCTCATCGTTCGGGTTTCCTGCTCCCGCTATCATGATGTAAGGGATAGGTGGAAGTTCAACAATGACGGGTTTGTTGCCTGGAAGATACAAGTCCCGATATTCTTTTGTAAAATCAAAGCTTCCTTGTATCATGGTGCTGCCTGCCTTCTGCTGACTATTTAATGGCGATGTAGAGGTCGATGTCGGTGTCGTTGGGATCTTCTGCGGGGGGATATGCTTCAAAGTCAACGGTCCAGAGTCGTCTTTGAGTAAGCTCTTCCATGGCCCAAATGGCTTCCCATGCTTGAATAACGGTGTTGACGCAATCGCCATGCACCGTGAACTTGGCATAGGTTCCAGCAGGAATGATGAGTTCCTGCATGTCGCTTGGAACTTTGCCACCAGCGCTTTCACTTCCAATCATCATGGCATATGACTGATCTGCCATCGTGTAATCAAAGTAGAGTCCGTAGCAGGTGTAT
>JAVWLC010000220.1:0-706 GCA_036638175.1 Raoultibacter sp.
TGTTACCCAGGTGTTTGATGAATCGAGCCTTGCTGCACTCGATGGCTTTGTTGCTGTCGGGCATGCGCGGTATTCGACGAGTGGGGGAGCTGCTTCGTGGGAAGCGGCGCAGCCGCATATTTCGGCCATCGATGATGTTCTCATTGCGCTTGCGCACAACGGAACACTCGTCAACACCAACAAGACTCGTGCAAAACTTATTGAAGAGGGCGCTCAGTTTCGCTCAAATTCCGACAGCGAAGTTGCTGCTAAAGCCATTGGTCTTGTCACGCAGCAGACCCACCATCTCCGTCACGGTATTCGTCGGGCAATGGAGACGCTCGAGGGTGCCTATGCGATGGTGCTTGCGAGCCCTGATTCGCTTTACGCGTTTCGTGATCCACATGGCATACGCCCGTTGTGTATTGGCAAGCTTTCTGATGATCGTGGCTGGGTGGTTTCGAGTGAGACCTGCGGACTTGACATTGTTGGTGCGGAATACGTGCGCGATGTAGCTCCTGGTGAGATTGTGCGTTTTAATGACGAAGGAATGTCTTCTGAGCAGGGAGTTCCTGCGCGTGAGTATGCTGCTTGTATTTTCGAGTATGTCTACTTTGCGCGTCCTGATAGCGTGCTTGACGGCATGAGTGTCTATCAAGCGCGTCGCTCTATGGGTCGCGTGCTTGCTCAAGAAGCGCCCGCTGATGCTGATTTGGTTCTGGGTGTG
>JAVWLC010000220.1:716-4539 GCA_036638175.1 Raoultibacter sp.
AGCGGTGTCCCGTCGGCTATGGGATACGCCGAACAAAGCGGTATCCCGTATTGCGATGGCATCGTGAAAAATCGCTACGTTGGCCGTACGTTTATTCAGCCAACACAAGCCATGCGTCAGCTTGGCATTCGTCTCAAGCTCAATCCACTGCCCTCGGTGATCAAGGGGCAGCGCCTTGTGGTAATTGATGACAGTATCGTGCGCGGCAATACGTCTAAGAAGCTCGTTGAGATGCTGCGTGATGCAGGGGCGAAAGAGGTTCACCTGCGCATTGTGTCTCCTGAGGTGTTGTGGCCGTGTTTTTATGGCATTGATACCGATACGCGTGATCAGCTGATTGCCGCGAATATGACCAATGAAGAGATGTGCGAGTTTATCGGAGCAGATTCGCTTGCCTTTATCACCCTTGATGGTTTGCGTTCATCGATTCAAGCGGACCACTGCGGGTTCTGTGAAGCGTGTTTTTCGGGAGACTATCCCGTTTCTATACCTGAAGCACTGAGCAAGAAGAGTTTTCTTACCAAGGCAGATTTTACAAAAACATCCGGACTGCAGTAACCGTCCGTTTCAGTTTTTAAACAAGGAGAAGAGATGACAGAGAGAATTACCGTGAGCGCAGTCGAGCGAACTGATGCGCCAACTATGCCCAGCTGGGCTCAGGAATCAACAACGTATGCACAGGCTGGTGTTGATACGGCTGAAGGTGCTCGTGCCGTTGATGCGATCAAGGAAGCCGTGCACTCAACATACCGCGATGAGGTCATTGGCGACATCGGGGGCTTTGGCGGTCTTTTCTCCATCAAAGCGGCCAAGAACATGGCTGATCCTGTTCTCGTGTCGGGCACTGATGGTGTGGGCACCAAGCTGAAGGTTGCCCAGCTTGCAAACAAGCACAATACGGTTGGTATTGATTTGGTTGCAATGTGCGTCAACGACATTCTTGCTACGGGAGCAGAACCTCTTTTCTTTCTTGACTATGTAGCTATCGGTAAGCTCAAGGCCGAGGCTGTTTCAGAAATCGTGGCGGGTATCGCAGAGGGCTGTAACCAGGCAGGTTGTTCGCTGGTTGGCGGCGAGATGGCGGAACATCCTGGTGTTATGGATCCTGATGATTACGACTTGTCGGGCTTTTGCGTCGGTATTGTTGATCGTCCCGAAATGCTTGACCCTAAGCGCGTGACCGAAGGTGATGTGCTCATTGGGCTTGCATCGAGCGGTCTCCATTCGAATGGATATTCTTTGGCGCGCAAGGTGTGCGTTGAGGGCAAAACTCACTACGAACTTCGTCTTGAGCGTGAAGAACTTGGTGGTACCTGTGTTGAAGAGGCGCTTCTTGAGCCGACGCGCATCTACGTGAAGTCGGTGCTTTCAGTACTCAAGAAACAACCAAAAGCGGTCCGTGCGCTTGCTCATATCACGGGCGGCGGTATCTCCGAGAATCTCGATCGCGCTTTGCCTGACACGGTCGATGCAGAAGTTGATCTTGGCACTTGGACGGTGCCTCCTATTGTGAAGTACGTCTGCGAAGCAGCTAGGCTCGACGAGACCGAGGCGCTTAAGACGTTCAACATGGGGCTTGGTATGGTGCTTATCGTCGATCCCGCGAAGGCAGACGCCGTTGAAGCTGCACTTTCAGAAGCAGGGGAGACAACGTTTCGCGTTGGACGTATCATCGAAGGCAGCGGAGTGGTTCAGTATACCCACGCAGGCGAACTGTACGGTGCTGAATAAAGAATCCGGATCAAAGCGCGGCGAGTCGACAAGGAAGCGGGAGTAATGGCAGAAGCGTTATCTAAGCGCAGGGAAGGGCCTCTGAAACTTGGGGTTCTCATCAGTGGTAGCGGGAGCAACTTGGCTGCTATCATTGATGCAATCGAATCGGATATGCTCGATGCGGAAATTGTAGAGGTTATAGCATCGCGACCCGATGCGTATGGGCTCGTTCGTGCACGTGAGCATGGTATTGCAACCTGTTCGCTCAACAAGGATCTCTTTTCTGATCCTGATGTTGCCAATGAAGTTATCGCAACCGAACTCAAGCGCGCTGGTGCTGAGTACGTTGTTATGGCAGGCTATATGCGTAAGCTCGGCGAGGCAGTGCTCGACACCTTCCCTGATCGAGTACTTAATTTGCACCCCGCCCTGCTGCCATCGTTTAAAGGTGCTCATGCAATTGAGGATGCCCTAGCGGCGGGAGTCAAAGTTACGGGCATCACCGTTCACTTTGCGAACGCCGAATATGATAAAGGTCCAATCATTGCCCAACGGGCAGTGGTAATCCAGGAAGACGATACGGCTGACTCACTTGCTGAGCGTATCCATGCGGCTGAGCACGAGCTCTATCCTGAGGTCCTTCGCTGGATTGCGGCAGGCCGTGTTTCTATCACGTCTGAAAGAAAGGTACATATCAGTGGATAAGACTACTTTGACAGCAATTATCAATGCGTTGCGCGCAGGTGAAACCCCTATGATGACCGTTGAGGATTTTCCTTGCTTCTCTGAGCAGGCAACTGAAGGCAACGAACATATTTCGCCCGAAGACCTGATGTGCCTAGCCAAAAGTCTCACCGAGGCAGATATTCCTACATTTGAGCGCGCTCTGTGTGCTATGGATGAGGGTGATCTTGCATGGCTTGGTTTTAAGATACCGTTTGATCCTTCCGTTGCCGTCACCAATGTTGATAACGAGGTAACGAAAAAGTACGGAAATGTTGGTTCTGCTGATGGCGAACCGCTCGTATTTTTCTGCAACGACGCAAAAGAAGTAGTTGCTTCTCGCGAGTATTCTCCCCGGGACTTTTTCCAGATGAAAGACGTGACACGCGGTCCTTCGATGCACAATGAGCAATTCGATGGTCTCACGTGGACAAGCGTTGCTCTCTTTGATTCGGTACGCGTGTGGCTGCTTGGTGCAAGCGATGCTTCAAGCGAAGTTGCTGCTCTTGCAACACATGTTGGGTTCGATGTATGCGTGGTTGACTATGATCCTGCCTATGTGAGCGAAAGTCGTTTCCCTGATGCTCGGCGCATTGTGCTTTCTCATTTTGATGAGATTGATACGTTGGCAGCTGATCCTGCAGATTACGTATGCGTGCTCACGCGCGGACACATGTTTGACCCTGAAGGGTGCGTGTGGGCGCTGAAGAATCATGTGTATTACGTTGGCATGATGGGTTGCGCTGGCAAGAACGAACGTGTTTACGAGCTTGTGCGTAATGCGGGTGTCAGCGATGAAGATTGGGAGCGCGTCAAGCGTCCAATTGGTTTAAAGTTTGGTGCAAAAACGCCTGCTGAGCTGGCGATAGCCATTGTTGCAGAACTGGTGGATGTCCGGTACCAACAACGATACAGTCAAGAGGCTCGTGCGAAACACGAAGCTAGTTTAGGAAGGAGCTAAGGTGGAAGATCCGAAGGTTAAGCGCGTACTTATCTCGGTTACCGACAAGAGTGGGGTTGTGGAGTTCGCATCCGCACTTGCAACGGAGTTTGGTGCCGATATCATCTCGACGGGGGGAACCGCTCGCGTTCTCGCTGAGGCAGGCGTACCCGTCACACCAATCGACGATGTGACGAAGTTTCCTGAGATGATGGATGGTCGCGTAAAAACCCTGCACCCGAAAGTGCATGGCGGCTTGCTCGCTAAGCGTGACAACGCCGACCATATGGCTCAAGCCGAAGAGCACGGTATCGAGATGATCGACATGGTTGTTGTGAATCTCTATGCTTTCTCAAAAACGGTTAACTCGGGCGCGGATTTCGCTACTTGCATCGAGAATATAGACATTGGTGGCCCTTCGATGCTTCGCTCCGCCGCGAAAAACTT
>JAVWLC010000221.1:0-4516 GCA_036638175.1 Raoultibacter sp.
ACAACCGGATCATCTTTCATCCCCAAAACCTTCTCGAGGGTCAATTTTCCAGACTTCAAATCATCGCGGACCTGAGCACGCTGGATACGCGCTGCTTTCGCCTTCTCCAAAGCCGCTTGGCGCTCTTCGGGTGTAAGCTGAGGGATAGCCATAGTATTCTCTCCTTCTTTCCAAAAGCAATTTCGTGATAGTAGCACGCAATCAGGAATTATGCATGGCAAAACCCCTGTTTTTTCCAAAAATTCAACGCTACAGCATACTATTGTAAGAATAGAACACAATTATGTCAGCAACCGTCGCTTAATTGTTACATAATTGCCTATACATCAGGTAATTCTAAGTTCTTCCGTAGTATAAAGCACCCGTAAGCATTGCACGCTTTTGGCTATTTTTTATATCCAAGAGCTACAATTTAATGCTTACCGATAGTTGTACCAAACGCTATAGTTCTGCAACAATCCGCTCAAAAGCAGCCGCAGGATCTTCGGCTTGCGTAATAGGTCGGCCAATAACGATATGCGATGCACCCGCAGCAAATGCTTCTGCAGGCGTCGCAACGCGACTCTGATCGCCCTTATCTGATCCCGCAGGGCGCACGCCCGGCGTAACGATATAGGCATCAGGACCAAGAATTTCACGCAATTCTGCAGCTTCCATAGGCGATGCAACTACGCCTGAAATGCCAGCAAGCTTTGCTTCCTTCGCCAAAACGGCTACTTGTTCGGCAATTGAGCGTGAAACCCCGGTGTCTTGCAGGTTCTTTTCGCTCATACTGGTGAGCACCGTAATACCCAGAGTAACCGGTACATCAAATCCGTACTCAGCAGCAGCGCGTTCGGCACCATTTTGAGCTGCGCTCATCATGTCAACGCCGCCCACCGTATGCATGGTAAGCATATCGGCACCATTACCTGTTGCTGAAGCAGCTGCGCCGTCTACCTGGTGTGGAATATCGTGAAACTTGAGATCGAGAAACACTTTAAAACCGCGCTCTTTGAGGGCGTAAACAATAGCTGGGCCGTTCGCATAGAACAGCGTCATGCCTACCTTGAGCCATGTTGCTTTGCCCTGAAGCTGATCGGCAAGATCGAACGCCTCATCAATGCCGCAATCAAGCGCAACGATAACACGTTCGCGCGCTGGAATGCTTTCAAAAGAACTTAGCACTGCAATGCTCCTATCAATTCGTTGATGTCTTTGACACCTTGCTGTTCGCAATAATACTCCATACCAGCGATTACATCGAGTGTAGCTGTTGGGTTCACGAAATTCGCTGTTCCTACAGCAACCGAAGTAGCACCAGCAAGCATAAACTCAATTGCATCGGTACCGGTTGCAATGCCGCCCATACCGAGCAACGGAATTTTGACGGCACGATGGGTTTCGTAGACCATGCGCAAAGCGATAGGCTTGACCGCAGGACCTGAAAGACCTCCAACTACGCGAGCAAGCAACGGTTTGCGCGTGCGAGAATCGATAGCCATTCCAAGCACGGTGTTGATAAGAGAAAGCGCATCCGCACCTGCCGCCTCTGCGGCGCGTGCAATTTCGGTGATATCGGTCACATTTGGCGTGAGCTTAACAATTAAGGGGCGCTTTGTTGCAGCTCGACATTTGCCAATAACCTGCTCAACGCTTGGTGCGTGACATCCAAAGGTCATACCACCAGCATCGACATTGGGACAAGAAATGTTGACCTCATACGCATCAACGGGAGCCGCTTCGAGTGCTTCAATAACGGCAATATATTCCTCAGCACTGTGGCCTGAGACGTTGACAATAACCGTTGCTCCACGCTCAGCGAGCCACGGCAGTTCATCCTCGATAAGATGCGCGACACCAGGATTTTGCAGGCCAATCGAGTTAAGCATGCCACTTGGTGTCTCAGCAATACGAGGACTCGCATTGCCCTCCCAGCCGTTGAGTGAAACACCCTTGGTGGTAACTGCCCCAAGACTTTCCACATCAACAAAATCGCTGTACTCACGACCAGCCGCGAATGTTCCTGAAGCAACCGTAACAGGATTTTTCATAGCAAGTCCACCGAGATTAACTGCCATCGCAATAGCACTGGGAGCTATCGTGAGAGGTAATGTGTTCTCAAGCTGCGTCATGACCACACCACATCCTTTGCATCAAAGACAGGTCCATCAACACACGCACGCTTTTTGCCTGCAACCGTATCAACCACGCATGATAAGCAAGCACCAACCCCACACGCCATGCGGCGCTCCATTGAAAGTTGGCAGAAAACGTTGGATTCTGCAGCCATCCCAGCAACTATTTTCATCAGTGGCTCAGGACCACAAACGGCAAGATAGTCATACGGTTCACCAGTATCAGCAGCCTCAGTGAGAGCTTCAGCAACCAGTGAGGTACAGAAGCCCTCGCGGCCAAACGTGCCATCATCAGTTGAGCAACGAGGAGGAACACTCAACAGCGTCTCATAGCGAAACCGACAAACGAGTGCTTGTTCAGTTTGCGCGCCCAGAACAACATCCGTGTGGACGCCCTTGAGGTGGAGTTGCTCGGCAAGCAAAAACAAGGGCGCAGCCCCCACTCCCCCAGCCACCAGCAACGCACGCTTCGCGGTTGTAGGCACCTGCCACGTATTCCCGATTGCACCGATAAGTTCGACTTCTTCATCAGGTACAAGGCTGGTCATATGGTCACTTCCAAAGCCAACCACCTGATAGAGAATCTCAAGCGTTCCTTGCGCAACATCTCGCGCATAAACTGAAAATGGCCGACGCAGAATATGCGCTTCCATCCGGGGTATCTTCATATGAACAAATTGACCTGGCTCAATCACCTGTGCAATCACGGGTGATACAAGGGTCATACAGTACAGGTTTGGACCGACGCACGCATTGCTGATAATACGTGCTCGTTCATTGGCGAGTGAGCCCACGTAGCTCCTTTCATCCGCGGCCGCCTTAAAAGAGCTGCGGCGCAAGTCAGTGCCTTATATATCGATTGTATCATTCGACCACAAAAGGCATCGCCAGCCCAAAGAAATGCGCGGAAAAGATCACGCAACTCAGGGCAGCCATTACTCCCAACCTTTCCCTAAGGGGAAACCATTATCCTCATCTGCTAATAATTGCAGGTCAGAGCACCATATTTTACGCCCATCAACTGTTTTGATCAGGCGTTATCCTTGCACGTTTGCTCAGCACTTTTTCTTGGGCATTTTGAAATAGTGTCAAATAGCCCTAAATCACGCGTTTCATCTCTTGAGGTGTGCCTTAGGGCAGGGTTTATGCTCGCAGAGACAAGCCGTTGTTGTATGGGGAATAGGCTTGTGAGGCAACCAAAGAAAAGGAGGAAACATGGGGAAACGAAAGCTCATGGTTGCGATGAATGGTATCGCTTGCTTGGCGGTCTTATCGCTTGCTTGCGTTGCTGGGTGTTCGCAGCAACCAAACGCGCCACAAGAAGAGCAGACCGACACGAACCTAGAATCAAAAGGAATTACCAGTATTGTGGAATCGGATCTCTACAATCCCATCGTAAAAACGCTTGAAGATGGAACGCAGATCCAGCGCACACCAACCGAAGGAGAAATTTCAACAACACTTGATACGTCATATACGTACAATACGCCCGAAGAATCGGTACCCTACAATACCTATTATCTCAAAGCAGATACAAAAGGTTGTAACTCATGTCATGAGGATCTCGCTAAGACCCTCGACGCCATGAAGTATCCGCATGTCGATCTCAACAACGCAATGGGGATACAGACCACCGTTCAAATGTGTAAAGACTGTCACACGTTTGGATATGGCTACCTCACCAATCAGCGCTCGTTTGGCTCGCTCATCCACGGTATCCATTCCGCTGAAGAAAACAGTGACTGCTGGTCATGTCATGCAGGAACCGGCAGCGGCGATGGAATGCAGTTGTGGGATGAGGTCAAGCATGATCAGCTACGAGGCATCACGCCCGTACCTGACGTCAGTGGCGATTTCTCTTTCAATCAAGACAAAGTCATCGCTCAAGAAGATCTCTTCGACTTTGGATGGGACTACTTCGATTGGGACTACACGCGCACGAATAATACCGCACAAAACGTACCCCTTGATCAAAACCTGTTTGATACTTGGTCCATAACTATATCGGGCGAAGTTGATCGCGAAGTAACCTACACCATCCCCCAGATGATCGAGAAATTCGGAACCGTGGATGTCCCCTACACGCTCCACTGCACACTCAATCCAACTGGTGGCCCCCTCTTGGGCAACTGCAATTATCAGGCTATTCCCTTGAGTAAACTTTTTGCTGATGCTGGTATCAGCCCTGATGCGGGAGCATTTACCGCTATCGCACCTGATGGATTCACTGAATCGGTTCAGATGAGCAATTTCACCGAAGCCTACATTGCGCTCAAGATCGACAACGAACCACTTTCTTGGGCACATGGCTATCCTGTTCAGCTTATTGTTCCTGGCTCAGGAGCTCCAGCTAGCGTCAAAGAGGTTTCCGATATCATCGTTGTCAATAAAGAAGATGC
>JAVWLC010000222.1:0-375 GCA_036638175.1 Raoultibacter sp.
CCTAGTCGGCTCCATTAAATACACTGTATCCTGTGTTTATCTAACTCGGACCCCCCGTTATTTGAAAGATAAACAAGAACCCTAGGATTTAAGGTAACTATTTCATCATGGGAGGGATTTCATCACTTGGGGCATTAAGCACCAAACGCATCCCAGATCAGCGCCTCAACCGTAAAGCTATCTGCAATCACGCAGGATGCGTTGCCGTGCCCTCCACAATGTCGATAAGCTCTTGGCGGCCACCCGTGATCTCCATTTTCGCGTAGATATGTCGCACATGCGTCTGCGCTGTGCTCTTCGCAACAAATAGCTCGTCGCAAATATAGGGAATACTGCGGCCTTTAACCAGCAGAGCAAGAACTTCCTGCTCTCGCG
>JAVWLC010000222.1:409-4515 GCA_036638175.1 Raoultibacter sp.
CTCAGCAACGTACCTTAACGTGGAAAGCTCATCGGCTGCATCTTCGGAATGGGCATCAATGCTACGGTCGAAGAAGGCTCCACCCATCTCTTTGGTTTCATTCGCAAATCGGGAACCGTCAGACATCTGCCACATCATCACAACAAGCAAGAACAACGAAACAATGCTGATAGTCGCAACGTATTCGAAGCTACCACCGTGAGAGAAGGACACAAGAAGCCATGAGCAGAGCTCGCCAGCAAGCATGCCAACTAGCAAGATACAGAATCCCTGCGAGAACACGCCAAAAGGAGGAAGCGACCATTTTTGACAGATGTTACCCATAACGATCCAGAGAAACACCATGAAGCTCCCGAAGCCCGCAAACGCGGTTGCCATAAGAACCATCGACCAGTCTTCGCTAGCAAAGGGCAACAACAAGAAAGCAATCGCAACAAGCAACGCTGCTGGGCGATACGCAACCACAGGATTTTCTCTCCGAACACGCTTGACCATATATACCGTCAGCACTGATTCGATAGCAAGAAATGCTGCAACATTGATTACACCAGGCACAACCGACGCGACCCATTGAGCTTCAATCTCAGGCAACACGTGTCCCGCCAAAACAAAAAGCATTCCGTAAAGCGCGATCGACACAGAAAGCTCGCGGCCAAATGAACGAAAGAGGTGAACCGATCCACCCTCCCCTTTCGTCACAACAACTTCGGATTCCTGTGGGCCTTTCTTCTCCGTAAGCGATTCAAGGCAAACGTTAGCATCTTCACCAGCATCGCGCTCGCCTTTCGAAGCATTGAACAGCACAAACAATACTGACGACGCAGCGGGTAAACAAGCACCAACAAACAGCGCAAACGGCTGAGGAATCACTACGATCACAAGGTAGAGCACGCAGCCAAAAATGCTTGCAGCGACGGTTGCTACAACGCGCTTCCGCAGACTCATGTGAGAAAACGACTGAGCCCAAAGCAATCCGAGCACGCATAGCGCTCCAGCCATGATGCAGGCAGAAAAGACATCAGCCGCAAAGCCAGATGCAAACCGATGGATGATCACACCGAAAAACGCTGCTGCTCCACTCAACACGGCACCGACCACGGGACGCACCAAACGAGACGGCTGTATCGATGTAAGGCTGAGCGCTGCCACCACAACAAACCATACCAGCAAAAGCACAACGACCATGACGCGCCATGAGACGCCTTGATCAATGAGCGTTGGAACGTCTGAGAAAACAGGCGAGATAGCAAGCAGCAAAAGCCACCCAACCATCGAGCCCATGCCAACAAGCGCCCTCGTATCGCAGCTTTCTTTAAGATTGTCCCACCAGACAGAAATCACGCATATCACCTCGCGATCCATAGTTGCATACGGGTGTTTCACGGTCAATCGTTACTTTTTACCGATGCTGTTTTTAGCAAATACCTGAAATGCACCGATTGTCCGCACCATAAAAGCCCCGCAGAATCAAACCATGCCTCAGATCATAGGGCACACAAGGTCACA
Organism: Raoultibacter sp.; assembly: GCA_036638175.1. Classification (GTDB taxonomy): domain Bacteria; phylum Actinomycetota; class Coriobacteriia; order Coriobacteriales; family Eggerthellaceae; genus Raoultibacter. The sequence goes on from JAVWLC010000222.1 coordinate 1,916, forward strand.
ATAAGGAGGATCGCATGTCTGAACACAATAAAGCACTGGTAAGCCGACGGGGATTCGTTGGATTAAGCGCGCTCTCGCTCGCCGCGATAGCTGGTAGCACCATGACAGGCTGCGCACCGCAGTCAGCGGCGCAGGCGGATTCCGCAAGCGGGAAGAAAACGTGGACTTGGGAAGCCGCGCCCGATGAGATTAAGTCGATCGATCGAACCGATACAACCGATGTTGTTGTCATTGGTGCGGGAATGTCGGGCCTTTCTGCAGCCTGTTCAGCCGCAGAAGCAGGCGCAAAAGTTATCGTGCTCGAAAAGACTGGCATCGCAAATTTCCGTGGAATCGACTACGGCGCTATCGGTTCTGCAACACAACTCGCCGCAGGGATTGATATCGAAGATCGCAAAGAAGACATCCTGCAAGAGATTTTGCGCTGGGGAGGGCATCGTGGCGATTATCGGGTCATCAAGGCTTGGGCCGACAACTCAGCCGAAGCCCTCGATTGGGCAGCAGGCATGCTCAGCAGTCACGGCATTCAGATTGCGCCGATGCCTTTAGAAATGCAAACTATCCCCAATGCGTGGTACGAGCACTTCCCCACCGATGCATTCCAGATTATCCCCACCGAGGCACTGATGGCCGAAGGAGCCGAGGGCGGCTATGAGCCCCCGTTCGCAATCGGATGGGCCAAGGCGTTTACCGCTTACGCCGAAGAACTCGGCATCGAGATCATTTATAACGTCACCGCCGAGAAGCTCGTGCGGGAAGAAGGTCAACCCGTTACGGGCGTGATTTACAAGGACGGCAGCAAGCATGTGCAGATTGACGCGAAGAGTGTCGTGTTAGCATCGGGCGGCTACGGAGCCGACACCGAGATGATGGACGCATTTGTTCCCAACCACGAAGCGGACATCCACAACATCACAACGCCTGCTCACAATACGGGAGACGGTCTCCGTATGGGCGCTTGGGTGGGTGCCACTATCGATCCAGCTCCGCATTGTCCGATGTACTTTGATGAAGGCGTCGAAGGACTTGAGCATATGCCGTCGATTCCCCTCACGCGTCAGCCGTGGCTCTACATCAACGACTTCGGCGAGAGGTTCTGTAACGAAGACATGCCGTATGCTTATGTGTGCCGCGCACACGACGCGCAGCCCCGCCAGATGAAGTGGGCTCTCTGGGATTCGAAATGGGAAACCGAAGGACCAGAAATGGGTATGGTCGTTTGTAAAGATTTTCGTTCTCCTTTGCATAACCCCGCTGAAATCGAGCAGTTCATTGCAGACGGGACCATCCTGTCGGCCGACACCCTTGATGGACTGCTGGATAAGATGGAAGGCCTCGACAAAGAGCAGGCGAAGAAAACCATCGCCCACTACAACGAGCTCTGCGAGACAGGTGTTGATACCGATTTCAGAAAGCGAAAGCAGTGCCTCCATACCATCTCTGAGCCACCCTTTTACGCCGTCCATTCGGGAACAACGCTCCTGATTACGCTTGGTGGTTTAGAGATCGACGAAACACAGCAGGTGCTTGATGCCGAGAAGAAGCCGATTGAGGGGCTTTGGGCCGCAGGCAACTGCTCGGGGAGCTTTTTCTTCGACGACTACCCCATCACCGTCTCAGGCGTAAGCCATGGTCGCGCCTGCACGGGCGGCCGCCGCGCTGGGCAGTTTGCCGCGAAGCACGCTGTAAGTGCTTAACAAGTGACATACTTATCACTCCCATTCAGCCCGCTTTCGGCGGGCTGAATTCATTGGAGTAAGTGCTAACGAACTAAACCAAACATAATCAATCGACCTGTTTGATAGCGGTACAAATACCAACCTCAGAGCCTTTTTCTTTGCGAATATCAGCGTTGCATTGTCGGCATCGCTTCGCCGTAGGACCATTCAGTGTCGCACATACAACGCAATACCCTGGCACCTCTTCGAGCGCTATCCGATTTTTGGGTTTTTCACCTCGACACCTACCACAGCTCATGCAAGCATATCCGCACATAATATCTCCTGATAACTACAGAGCCCTATCTTCTAATCGCTCTTGATAAGTATGAATCCAGGGCTGTATTTTTTCGAAAGCAGAACCCACAGACAGAACTCCTTTATCATCGAAGCGGTTGCCAATTATCTGCATCCCCACTGGAAATCCTTCTTCGGAGAGCCCAGCTGGAACAGAAATTGCTGGATGACCAGTAAAATTACAGAAGTACGTTAAGCACCAACCGATAAGAGGTTCTACCTGTTCGCCATTAATTTCTTTAGGGCCAACTGTATTTCGATTAGGATCATTTTTTACTGGATGGCATGCGTTAGTCGGTGAGATTATGAAATCGTATGACTCAAATGCCGTTTGCATGGCATCAAAAACTTCAGTTCGAATAGTATCGTCATGGTTATAGTCAAGGTAATCTCGACGATACGTGTCATTAATCCAGTAAATCAACTCAGGCGATAGATCTTCAGAATAATCCTTGAGGAGATCAATCCCACCCGCCTTAAATCCTTCAATAGCTTCCATACCCGTGATTGACACAAGTCGACACCAAGCTTCTGCAAGCTCCATTTGCGTATGGTTAATCGAGAATTCAACAGGCTCAACAATGG
>JAVWLC010000223.1:0-4510 GCA_036638175.1 Raoultibacter sp.
TGCTTCAGCACCCGAGTTCTTTGCCGCAGCAATAATGCTCGGCATAACAAGATAGCTCTTGTTTGAAGGAGCAGGCCCAATGCAGATTGCCTCGTCGGCATACTTCACCGGATAGGTGTCAACATCTTCGGTGGAATAGACCGCTACGGTTTTGACACCGAGCTCTTTGCATGCGCGCATAATCCGCAGCGCCACCTCGCCACGGTTAGCGATCAATATTTTGTTGAACATTAGGCAGTCTCCGGTGCCGGGGCAGGAGTTCCAAGAGGCTCAACATAAAAGAGTACCGTGCCAAATTCAACAGGGCTTGCGTCTTCTACGCACACTTCGCGAATAGTGCCCATTTCGTCGGCACCAATCTCGTTCATGAGTTTCATTGCCTCAACGATACACAGCGTCTGGTTAGCAGCAACCTCATCGCCAACTGCCACAAACGGAGGCTCACCAGGCGAAGGAGCTGAATAGAACGTTCCTACCATGGGTGCTTCGACGGCCTTCCAACTTGCAGGACGATCGTTTGCGGGGGCAGCTGCACTTGCTGCGCTTGTCTCTGCTGGCGCTACAGCAGCAACGGGAGCCGCAGCAACTGCCACCGTCTCAGGAGCAGCTGCACCGGGCATGCGTACCGCAATGCGCGTTCCCTCTTCTTCAACGATGATCTCGCCGACGCCACTTTCTTCTGCAACACGAACCAGCTCGCGAATCTGATTGATATCCACGTAATCGTCCTCCTTGGTACCGCTTGACTCTTGCTCGAGCAAGAAGTCTACTTTTTCCGATGTGCGGTGCTTGCTCAAATACGTACGTGCTTCGTTGGGGAACAACGCATACATGAGCACGTCTTCTTCTGTCTTAGCTAGATCGCCAATTTCCTCAGCAACCTCGTTATACGTTGTGGTGACGAGAGATCCTGGAGCCACCTCGGGCGGCAAAATCTTCGAATCACCCACAACTTTTTTCACGATTTCTTTGTCCATAGGACCAGGCGCTTTGCCGTAGTAACCGCAAATGTAATCCTTCATTTCTTTGGAAACAACGCTCCAACGCTTGCCCGTCAGCACGTTGAACACCGCCTGGGTGCCAACAATCTGAGACAGCGGAGTTACAAGAGGTGGATAACCAACCTCAGCGCGTACCTTAGGAATTTCTTTCATGACCTCATCGATGCGGTCTCCAGCGTTCTGAATCTCAAGCTGAGAAACCAAGTTTGACATCATGCCACCAGGCACCTGGTGCGAATATACCTGCATGTGAATAAGCGAAGAAACGCCGCGCTTATAATGACCGCGCTTGCGAACCTCTTCCCAGTACTCAGCGATCTCAAACAACAGATCAAGATCAAGTCCGGTGTCATAACGGCTTTCCTGCAGGGCCGCCACAATCATCTCAACTGCGGGGTGGCTGTTGCCGAAAGCAAGCGGAGCATGAGCCGTATCAGCAATAGCAGCACCTGCTTCAGCGGCTTTCAGGATGTTAGCTGGAGCCATGCCGCCTACATAGTGACAGTGAATGTGAACAGGTAAACCAATTTCAGCGTTGAACGCCTTAACCATGCGCTCAGTGCGGTACGGAGTCAGCATGCCCGCCATGTCTTTGATGGCAATGGAGTCAGCGCCAAGATCCTTCAAGGCCTGACCATACTCCAAGAAACTGTCGAGTGTATGCACGGGCGACATCGTGTAAGAAATGGCACCTTCAAAGTGTGCGCCACTTTCTTTGATGGCCTCGGCATTATCAACAACGTTACGGATGTCGTTCAGCGCATCAAACACGCGGAACACTTCGACACCGTTGCGGTGAGCTGCTTTAATAAAATGGTTACAGATATCACGCGAATAGTGCTTGTACCCTACCAAGTTTTGTCCGCGAGAAAGCATCGAAAGCGGCGTATTTGGTGTCTTCGCCTTGATTGAACGGAGACGCTCCCATGGGTTCTCATCAAGGAACCTGAGACACGTATCAAACGTTGCCCCACCCCATGCTTCAATTGCCCAGTATCCTACGCGGTCCATCTTAGGCAAGATCGGAAGCATATCGCCGATCTGCATACGGGTAGCCCACAGACTCTGCTGGCCATCGCGAATGGTGGTATCCATAATCTGAAGTCTTGGCATGAACTCACACCCCCTTCTTGGTATTAGTCAAAGAACGCACCCGAACGGCACCCGGGGATTCATGTATATATCCTTGGACTTGCCGAGCCGATGACTCGGCGCCATTCAGGCATTAGGTCATTATATAAGATGCTGCAACAAAACCTTGATGCAGGTGGGATTTCATGGACAAGGAACATATTGCAAGCGGTAAAAGGTCGCCAAATCGATCTCATGATTCACTGTTTTGTTTTGATGAATGACAACCTCTGAGTACCACGCCAATTTACGAGTTCGCTATTTCATACAGTTCGCGTATCGTTGCTACGACATGATCGCGATACTCTGGTCGCGCAATCGTCCGCTCAACCACCGACATTGGTAAAAACCGTTTCATCTGAGTCATAAATGCATCACTCGCAATAATGACATCGATCGAATCAAGCACGCCAGTCAATTTATCAGCATATAATTTGGTTGCTGAGTAATCTTTCAGCTTGAGCGCCAGGATTTCAGGGATCATGCCTTTTTTGAAACCAGGATACGCAGCTATCCAGCGAAGATCCCAAAGATCACGATATCGAATATTCTCAGCACAAACAAATGCTTTCAACTTGTCCGCACATATCTCTTCTAGCATCTCACAGGGCACAAGCACATCACCATACGATGAGGGAAGGCCAGCGTAACGAACCTCCATATTGCGAATTTGTTTCGTATGAGCAGGGACAGAAGCTACTTCCAAAGAAATTCTCTGATGGGGAATATCGGGTCGATCAGGGGCCGTCACAACAACAAGTTTCCACACATCAACCGACACCCCAAGTGCTCGGCTAGCATCATTGAGTGCCTTAGGGTTCTTGACGCTCACGTGCAGCCCATAGCGCTTGCCGACCACCTCTTCAAGTACGTCCTTCAATTCCGCAAGCGAGTAGGCATCAAAATCCGCGCCTCCCGCAAAATCGAGATCTTCACTATAGCGCTCAGCTCCGTAGCACAGCCTAAGGCAAGTGCCGCCCTGAAAAGTTAGCCGATCGAGTAGGCGAGCCTCATCCATCGCTTGCAAGATTTCGTAATGGAGCAACTCTTTTTCAATTACGGGGAGCATGAGCCGATGACCTTCTTGCGAAGCATAGCGCTCAGCTGTCTTCTGGAATAGCGGGCGTTTAGACTCATTCATAGAGGTCCCCTTTCACCATATCGAGATTCCGACCAACGCGACGAAGGTTCTTTAGTGCATACTCTTTTGTAGCAATTGGAATACGGTGACCTGGGCGCTCAACAACATTATCGATGATTTCAGTTGGCGGTGCATCGGTGTGAGTAAATTCGATCACACCAAAAGGAGTTTGAAACTCCCCTTTTCTGCCCGTGGTAACCAACGTGATTCTGTCTATTGGAATCTGTGAAATAAGACCCCATTGCGACAACGCCGACTCGAGGCTTTCAAAAACGTAATCACCGCGACGCATGGTCAGCGCGATATCCTCGATCGTAGTGGAACTGATATGTGCGCTCTCGGCGAAGACATAAACATCGCGTACTGCTCGTTCCAGAAATCCGCTCTCAATAAGACGAGAAAGCGTTTTTTCAAGAGTCGGGCCAGTTTCGTCGAATACTTTAGCCAGATCACGCCGTGCGAAAACATATCGACCTTTCCGATCGAATTCAAGGAGTTTCCTTGTCGCCTCGCTCAACTTCATGAGATCTTCCATTCGAAGTACGTCTTGTACAAGTAGACATCAATATTACATTTTTGTATGGTTACTGTCTACTTATAGCTGAAAAAGCTCGACCTCTGAGTTCTCTACCAGCCAATCGAATTCAATCACAAGCCAGCCCGCATAGCGTGTGCTCGCGAGAAAAAAGGACGCCAACATTTGCTGACGTCCTGTAAGCTACAAACTTGTTGTGCTGAAAATCGCCTAGACGCGCTTGACAAACCTGCCGTCGCGCGTGTCGATCTGGAGCACATCGCCAATTTCCACGAATGTGGGAACAGGGACAATTGCGCCCGTCTCAAGCGTCGCAGGCTTGTTGGTGTTAGTGGCGGTATCGCCCTTGAAGCCCGGTTCGGTTTCGGTCACTTCAAGTTCAACAAACATCTGAGGCTCAATGCTGATGAGTTCGTCACCTGCGTACAGGATAGTAGCCTCATCGTTGTCCTTGAGCCACTGTGAGTTTTCACCAACAACATCAGCAGGGATAGCCATCTGCTCAAACGTATCGTTATCCATGAAGTAGAAGTCAGCGCCGTCGTTATAGAGGTACTGCATCTTCTTGTTCTCAAGACGAATCTGATCAACCTTCACACCAGCGTTGAACGTGTTTTCGATGACACGGCCCGTCTTGATGTCGCGAAGTTTTGTACGGACAAACGCACCGCCCTTGCCAGGCTTAACGTGCTGGAATTCAAT
>JAVWLC010000224.1:0-4498 GCA_036638175.1 Raoultibacter sp.
CGACCGATCAATACGACCAACGTATGGTTACCTTGGAGTTGTAACAGGACGTACATCTGCGTCCGACCCGAATTTACAGCAAGTGCCATCACGATCTGAGATGGGTAAACTGATCAAGCGTATTCTGATTGCGCGACGTAACCGACTGCTTATCAAGGTCGACTACTCGGCACACGAAGTACGTGGTTGGTCAATCATCTCTGGTGACCAAGGCGTTGCTGACGTATTCGAACAAGGCCGTAAGTTGCGTCATCGTTATCGTACCGTGCCTGACCCGTGGATTCACCACATGATTGACGTTGAAGGTGACGTGCATAAGATTAACGCCGCATACTTCTTCGGTGTTCCAATCATGGAAGTTACGAAGTCAATTCGTAACGCCGTTAAGACAGTTATCTTCGGCCTGATCTATCAGCAGGGCGATAAAGGTCTTGCGAAGTCTACTGGACGTGATGTTAAAGAGATCGGGGAAATCAAAGGCAAGTTCCTTAAACGCTTCCCTGTTGGCCTCAAGTGGTTTGATGCGATTAAGAAATTCGCGCATGAGAACTTCTTTGTTGAATCTCCTGTAGGTCGTCGTCGTCACTTGTGGGGATTCATGTTGCCGCAGTCGCACCGTGAAGCGAACATGGTACACGCAGCGTGTGACCGTCGTGCAGTAAACAGTCCGGTGCAGGGCTTTGGTTCTGACCTGATGATGAGTGCGATTCGTATTCTTGATCGCATGAAGTATGACTACTGGAAGACGCACGGCGAGTACCCTGACTTTGATATGAACGTATCGGTACACGACTCCTTGACCGTTGACTGTGACTATAAGTGGATGTTCCTTGCGCTCGATATGATCGAACGCTCCATGACAAGCGCAGTGGTCGAAGTCGTACAGAAACGTCATCCTGGCTTTGAGTTCACGTCCGTGCCTGAAATCGATTTTGAAATCGGCGCAACGGAGAAAGATGTTAAGGGCTGGGACTTCTCTTACAAACAGCTTGAGAAACTTATTCGTGCTGGTCTTGAAGTTAAGAAAAACGAGCTGGGCGAGACCGACCTTGATATTGAGAAGACACTGGATAGCATCATGCAAGACCAGTACCATCTCATGTCTGATTGGATGAAGAAACAACTTTGGGCGAACGATATTAAAATCCGTTCACGCTCGAAGACAAATCCTCTCACCAATAAAGATAAGAAAAATATCGAGCAGTGGTTTAAGGAATTGCCGAAGAACACCAAACGCTTTGCTGACTACGAAGCTGAGGAAGCACGTAAGAAAGCTGAGGCATCTGCTGGTGAGGTTAAGAAGAAAATCAAAATCAGTAAGTCCTTACTTAAAAATGCACTTAAGGGGATTGGTAAGAAATGACGTTAAGCGCAGAAGATATTTGTTCGTTCTTGAACAAGCATCTGGTAGAACGTCCTGCGTTTATGGGTGCTGCCTTGCGAACTGCTTGGCAGCTTAACCCTGGTGATATACCACAGGATATATTCGTTCACCCGATTGCTCCGAATTGCCATAGCGCTGATCTGCTTGGCATTCTGAATGGTTTATTAATGCCTACTGGACAGCAACTCAAGGCTGTAAATGTAGAGGGCACATTACAATTTGTTTTAGGGACATTAGATGAAGACTTGCCGCTTTCCGAAGAATCCAGCGAAGACCTGTAACATTACGCTGACTGGTACCATCCTGTCAGATATTCTGAAACGTGTCGATAGCGTAACGCGTTTCTCTGAGTCCGACGATAAGCTGACGCACATCCATCTGATCGTCACGTATAAGTCGGATGTGTTTGTGTTGGGCCGTACGCCTGATACATTCGTTGCGTATCAGATTCCAGATGCGACTGCCGATAGTGATACGGTAATCAACATTGACCCGATTCAGTTGACCGGACTGATCAACAAGCGTAAAGAACTTACCGTTGAGTTCGATGGTAAGATGTTGAACATCGCCGAGACTAAAGGCAAGTATAAAGCTGGTGTGAAAGTTCGACCTGTGTCTGCCGAGCAGATTCCTATGGTTGAACAGGGTCTGCGTCATCACATCGAAGGTGGCCACCCTATGAGCCGTGAAGTAATTGATGCTATGACTCAAGGCGTCAAGCTGACTCGTCTGAAAGATACGATCACCAACCAAACTGTTATCTGTCGTGTTGTGTGTGATGGTAAGTCTCTGACTATCACAAGCCCTGGTCACTGGACGTCTTCTCGCTATCGTGCCGAACTGAAAAAGAAAGCAGAAGCATTCCGTTTCAGTTTGACTGGTGAGATGTTCGACCTGATCTATCGTTTCTGTGGCGAAGAAAAAGTAACGTTCCATGTGGACACAACTGCATTCGCTGCCGAGTCTGATACGTTCGTGTTAACGTTGCCTCCTATTCAGGCAAGTGACGAAGACTATCGTTACATGGATAACATGTTGGCACAACTCGGTAAGCCGTTACTGGGCTGTGTTGTTAAAGGTGACCTGTCTGCTCCGTTCGCAAACATCAGTACGCTTCTGGAGAAGAAGGGTAACACCAACGCCAAGCTGACAGTCAAGAAGAAAGAGTTCCGTCTCAAGTTTGGTAATGATAGCGGTAGCGTTCAGGATAGCCTGACTCTCTCCAAGCCTGTTGAACGTGAAATCACTACCCAGCTTGATTTGCGTATCATGCGTGAACTGTTGAAGTCTATCGGCCGCGAAGAAAAGCATAGCATGGGCTTCCACGGTAGTAGCATCAATGCGTTGAATGCGTTCAGCCTGAACTATAAGTTCGATACGCACACCCTGTTGTACTTCGGTTACCTGCCAGCATGATCAACTTGAAGGTTAAGAAAAACGTCCTCTGTGGGGACGTTACCTCACTCATACATGATGTGCTGTATGAAATAAAAGACGCTCCTCGTGGGCGTCGTCGTTTCTGCTTGATCTATAAAGCGGTATACGGCAATGAGTTGGTGATTGATAGCGTTGCTCCTATTGAACATAGCTATCACTTCAAGCAATCATATCTGCGTCTGGCTGATACCGTTGTTGGTTCGATGCTGGAGATATCTGCCAAGTGGTGTACGTTCAATGCTGTCTCTGTTGCGTACATGCCACCGCTTGAGAAGCTCTTTAATTTCACCTGCCCAATCGAAGGACCTTCTGGAGGCTTGTTGGTGTATCGAGATGACCACGGTCGTTTCTTTGCTATGCCACACAAGACGCCTGAGAGTCCACTACTCGTAACTGATAAAGGTGACTAATGGACGATTTGTCTCGTATTCGCATTAAGGTCAAGGACGATAAGCGCTATAAGAAATTGCGCTCTATCTATAAGACCAATGCGTTGTTTCAACAACCGCTGTCCGAGTATCAGGATGAAGCGCGTAAGTTGTTTAAGATGCGTAAGGTACGAACGCTTAACGTATCTGCCGATCCAAATGCACTCAACAAAGTGGCCGAGTCGATAATTCAAGATCAATCGTATCGTTCTCGTATGACCGAGATACTGACCCATGTCCATGCAGCCTCGAAACTGTTAAATGACATGCTGGAACGTTTTCAAGATTATGCGGCTGTAACGTATGCGAAAGACCTGAAAGCCGTCGGCGCTGCCAAAGAACGTGAGCGCTGTATCAGAAACATTATGGCAGAATATTACCGTTACGCTGATCAGCTGGAAATGCTCAAGGAAGAGCTTGACCTGTATATCAAGGATATCGATAAGTGTGGCTTTGCATATCGGGCCCTTGTCGATACGATGAACATCATCAACCAGCGTGAGTACGGACTGCCGAATCAAAGGAAATAGATGTGACAGCCAAAGTCTTGGTCGATAGCCGTCTACACATTCCTGTTAAGGTCGTAGACGCCGATAACATCATAAAGAAGATGACTCACTACGAGTTCGAAAATGCCGTGTGCAAGAACTGTGAGTTTCGTTCTATACGACCGTCCGAAGAATGCCGACAATGTTCTAAGGGTGGTCTGCTCGACATTACGGTGCTGGCGAAATACTCTGACATTAAGGGTAAGCGTTACGTTTCTATTCCTTACGGCGAGATGCACCGATTTGAGCGAACGACTGGTCTCAGCCTGAAAGAAGTAAAGTTTGTTAACGGTACATCGCGTGTGCCGTTTGATTATAAAGTGAAGTTCACAGGTAAGCTCCGTGAGTATCAAGAACAACCATTCAAAGACATGTTCGGCGAATTGTGTGGTGTCTTCAAGGCGCCTCCTCGATCGGGTAAAACTGTTATTGGTACTGCGGGTGCTTGTCATTCAGGCTTCCGTACAGTCATCATGGCAGACCAGAAAGACTTCCTTGATGGCTTTCTTGAAACGATTGAGCAGATGACCAACCTGCCTGAGCTTGAGGAGAAGTATGGCAAGAAGCTATACGGATTCCCGAAGACGCTCGACGATTACAAGAACTTTCAAATCATCTTGGTAACGTACCAGTCATTGATCTCTGACAGTAAGAACTCGAAGAAGCGTTTCAAATTGCTGAACGAGAACTACGGTACGTTG
>JAVWLC010000225.1:0-4491 GCA_036638175.1 Raoultibacter sp.
GACTTGCTGGATGCTCACCAGCCGCCAAAGAGTCAGCAGCTTCAACAAGCAGCTCAACCTCAGGCGCTGCCGCATCATCAACTGCAAGCTTTCTGACTGCACCCGAGCCCATCGCCGACAGCGATATCACTGGAACCGTCGATGCGGATATCGTCGTTGTCGGAGCAGGTCTTTCTGGCATCAGCGCAGTCCGTGCAGCAGTGGAAAGCGGTGCTAAAAACATCGTCGTTATCGAAAAAGGTACGACGTGGCAGTACCGCTCAAACCAAGTTGGTTGCATCGGCGGCAAAATCCAAAAAGACCTAGGCATTGAAATCGACAAGAACGCCGTTGTCGCACAGCTCATGAAAGAATGCGGATATCGCCCCAACCAGAAGATCCTCAATTTGTGGGCCGAAAATTCTGGCGAAGCATTCGATTGGTTCCTTGCAGCAAGCGACGGCAAGTATGTTGTTGAAGCAGAATCCGATCACTATGATGGCGAAAGTCTGAGCGTTCGCAAGATGCACTGGCCCCATCCGGGCACAACAAATGTCGCCGATGACTACTACCCCATCTTCGACAATTGCCAAATCTGTCTACCCGACAATGGCCCTTACATCCAGGCAATGGTTGACATTTGCGAGAAAGCCGGTGTCACCTTTATGTACTCTTCTTTCGCTCGTCAACTTGTACGACCCGATAATACTGGTCGCGTCGAGGGCGTCATCGTCGAAGACATGGATGGTTCATATAAGAAAGTCAACGCTTCAAAAGCAGTGCTTCTTGCTTCAGGCGATTACGCTTCAAACACCGAAATGATGGAACATTACGTTCCTTGGTCAGCACGATTCATGAGCATTTTCCCCAACTCCGATGCAAAGGGCGAAAAGACCAACACAGGAGACGGCCAGCAAATGGGCATGTGGATTGGTGCCAAGATGGAAGATGGCCCGCATGCTCCTATGACGCATCACCTTGGAGGCCCGCTTGGAGTCGATGCATTCCTGCTCACTGACATCTTCGGCAACCGCATTATGAACGAAGATGTTGGCGGACAACCGCTTCAGAATCAGATCTCTCGTGCGCCGAAAAAACAATTGTGGCAGATCTTTGATTCCAAGTGGGCTGAGCAGATCGGCTACATGGATACTGGTCACGGCAACGTAAACTGGTTCGTAGAAAATGCAGCCGATGTTCCTAACGGATCGTACGGTAAGAATGCCTACATTGCGCTTGATAACAACGAGGACGGCAACACACCTGGTTTCACAAGCTATTTCGAAGGCGCAAAGGCTGTCGGCAAAACCGCCGCAAGCATCGCAGACCTCGCCAAAGAAATCGGGGTTGATGCCGCAATCCTGCAAGCAACCATCAATCGCTACAACGAACTTGCAGCCAAGGGTCACGATGATGACTTCGGCAAGCGCGCCGACCGACTCTTCCCCGTCGAAGAAGGTCCGTTCTACGCATATCCTCTTACCGATACGGTAATTCTCGTCAACATGGGCGGTCTTGAAACCGACGTCAATTTCAACGTACTCGACACCGAGGATGAACCGATTGAAGGTCTCTACGCAGTCGGCAATGCCATGGGGGGACGCTTCCTTGTGGACTACCCCTTGCCTGCACCTGGCATCAGCCACGGCATGGCTCTAACACATGGCATGCTTGTTGGAAAGATTCTCGCAAATCTGTAATTCATCTCACCACGCGCAACTCATTCCTCCCTCGTGAGTTGCGCTTGCCTAAACGGTTTTGGACGGCTGGCATCATGCCGGCCGTCCTTTTTTCTCAAGGATTGGGGGAGATACAACACCCTAGACACAAAGCGGCTTCGCCAAAAGCCAAAACTACCTACGATGTGATCAGCAAGACCACGCCTACGAAAAGCAATAGCACGTAGGTGAGCTTTAGAAACTTTTCGCGGCTTATCTTCTTTTGGAGACGATTGCCAAGCCACATTGCTACGATAGCAGCTGGGATGCACATGAGGATGATCTCAACAACGTCACCCGTAAAATGTCCCGCCTGAAAGGCAATGCACGCATAAATCAAATTGAGCACTGCCCAAATAAGCGAAAGCGTGATACGAAATTGTTGCTGATCGCGCAACTTTTGCACCGCATAAATTACTAGGAGCGCTCCTCCTGAGACAAACATGCCCTGGATGAGGCCCGCAAGAGCGAGAATAATCCACAGCATCCATTCAGGAAGAAACTTTTGGCTCGGAAAGATAAGGTTCTTCAGACCGACAACCACAATCACGGCACCATATATCTTGAGCAAGATATGAAGCGGCATAATCGTATCAAGCCAAATACCCACCAGCATAAATACAAGCATGACCGAAATGATCTTGAAGAATTCCTTCCAGTTCACGTGTTTGATATTAAGCAGCGCAAGTGCCCCACACGCCAAAAAACCCATCGCATTCAAAATAGATATCGAGCTCGTAAGCCCCAGCAACATCGTGCCTGCGGGCATGGCAAAAATATTTCCTGCAAAACCCGTAATTGCCTGCACCGTGTAGGCAAAAAAGAACGCAGCTATAAAGAGGGCTTTTTCCATGTGTGTTAAAATCCTTTAACAGACAATTCGATTGTGAGCGCTAAGAAGCATCCCATCTGGGCATGAAGTTTACCATTATAGTACGATCTTCATTTTCCAGCGGAGGCAATGCTAAGGTATTCGCGGTATGCGGCTTTTACTGCAAGGCAGCGCAATCAACAACACAATCGCCATCGGGACACACGGAGCACATACATGGCCGGTTTCAACATTACCGTTGCAGGGGATTCGGCGCTCAATCTTGAGTTCGCCCGTATCATCACGCCCGAAACCAGCACCATGATCCGCGTTGCGGCGCAAAATCTCACCGACGATCCCGTTGAAGGAATCATTGAGCTCGTGCCAACATTCTGCTCTCTTATGGTCTATTACGACCCCTTGGTCGTAACCTTTGATGAGCTATCCTTGCGTCTCCGAAGCAAGCTGCGCGATCTAGGGCCTGCCGACACACATGCAAAAAAGGTCGTAGAAATTCCCGTGTGCTACGGTGGTGAATTTGGTCCCGACATTCAAACCGTTGCCGATCACGCCAAGCTCACTGTCGAAGAAGTGATCGAACTCCATTCATCGCGAGACTATCTCATTGACATGCTTGGATTCTTGCCAGGATTCGCCTACCTTGGCGGTCTTGATGAGCGCCTCCACACACCACGTCTTGCCACGCCGCGCACGCTGATTGAAGCGGGCTCAGTCGGCATCGGAGGTGCACAAACGGGCATCTACCCTCTCCCCTCACCAGGCGGATGGCAGATTATTGGCCGTACACCCCTTCGTCCCTATGATCCAGATCGCGAAGATCCTATTCTGTATGCCGCAGGCGAATACTTGCGCTTTGTACCCATCAGCATCGATGAGTACAGCGCGATCGAAACACAGCTCGCCTCGAATGCCTACGAGTATCAAATTGTTATTGAGGAGCTGTAATGGGACTCGTTGTCAAAAAACCTGGGGTCCTAACCACCATTCAAGACAGTGGACGCTTCGGATACATCGGAAGCGGATTTGCTCCCAGTGGCGTTATGGATTATCGCGCATTTGTCATCGGAAACCTTCTCGTTGAAAATCCACCAAACACCTGCGCCATCGAATTTGCCCTTGCGGGTCCAACGCTCCGCTTCAGCACCAATACGTTCATCGCTATCACTGGTGGCGATTTCACGCCCACAATCGATGGGAAGCCTGTGCCGATGTACACGGCCCTTATGGTGAAGCGCGGATCCATTTTGCATTTCGGTGCTGCAAGAACAGGTAACTATGGCTATCTCGCCATTGCGGGCGGATCAATGCGTATACCCGAAGTCATGGGAAGTCGCTCCACCAACCTAAAAGCAGGAATCGGCGGCTGGAAGGGACGCAGCCTCATCCTGGGCGATTACCTTCCTTTCGTAACCAAAAATCTTGATTTTTTGCCGAACCTCGGCTCCCATCGCATTGAATACGACGCAACCTATGGTTTTACAGATGAAGAAACGTATCTGCGCGTTATCCCTGGTCCGCAAGATGATATGTTCACCGAACAGGGTGTCGAGACGTTCTACGGCCAGGCTTTTGAAACCACAGCAAAGTGTGATCGCATGGGCTATCGCCTTGACGGCCCTGAAATCGAAACAGAGCATGGCTCAGACATCATCTCGGACGGCATAGCGCTGGGTGCTGTGCAGGTGCCATCGCACGGGCGGCCCATCATTATGCTCGCTGACCGTCAAACAACTGGTGGCTACGCCAAAATTGGAACCATTGCCTCGGTAGACATTCCAAAGCTCGTGCAATGCAAACCAGGTAGCAAAATTAGATTCGTCCCCATTACCGTACAGGAAGCACAAGCTCTGTACCGCAAGGAAGAAAAGTACTTCAAAGGACTCGCCAAAATCGTGAGAAGGCCTTGTGCAGGCGGCATTTCACCGCGCCGCACCGCGCGCAGACTCACGCCGATCCTCGAGG
>JAVWLC010000226.1:0-4429 GCA_036638175.1 Raoultibacter sp.
ACCTGCTTGCGTCTGACACACAACAAAGCTGGGGACGACTGAGCTGGTCAGGCGTAGACGATCATCTCATTGATACAGGCATGAGCCGCCTGCCGACTGATTTGTTCGACCGAATCGTAGCGATGCGCACGAATCGTATCTACTATGAAGTCGATACAACTATACCTGAGGCGTTTCGTGATCGCCACACAGAACTGGTATACACGCCAAGCGCCGTGCGCAAAGTTGTCAATCGTGAGAAGTCAGGCAAGCTCGAAGACTTCACTGTAGAAGAAATCATAGAGCACCTGAAAGACAGGCTCGACGCTGATATCACAATCAAGCTGTAACAACTGACTAGACTGCGGTGTTACGGCACCGCCTATCGCAACTCAATAGAGAGAATACATAACATGACTAATACTCGCGCTTTCTGTGCTAATCGTTCTTACGCTTCGCTTGGTGCTGGCTCATTCCCCATAGGTTCGTCTGAACTTGCTGACCTGTTAGAGTCTGAGGTGTTTATCGTCTACACGAACCAAGGACTCGGCAACACGTTCGCCATTAAGAACATCACTATTGAGCCTGCGGACGAACACACCGTGCGTATCAGTTTCGATCCACTGACCGACGTCACTGCGTTACCGTCATCGATACTGCCCCGCGATCAACTGAAAGAACAAGCGACCTGTCAGACGTTCATCCCGACGAGCGACCTGACAGACGCACCGCGCTTCGCTGTGTCGAACAAAGCGTCTGGCAATTGCGATAACCTGTTGTCGCTCGACCTTGAGATGCGTAGTCGCTTGCTGCAATACAAAGGCGGTATGATTAGTCTGACCGAGCTGGTGCTCACGTTGTATGAGCAAGGTATTACGATCTGTGATATCGACCAGAGCGTTCGTCAGAAACACAAGTATGCTGCCGTACTACACGCAAGACCGATGCACGTCATCGACCTGAACAAAGACAACGGCGTAGTGCAGGACAACCTTCCGCTTCTTGCCCGTATGCAAGTGCTTCTGTAAACTCAATGCGCTGCCAATAGGTGGCGCTTTTCTATTTGGAGAATATCATGGCTGTTAGACGTTATATCAAATTGTTTGGTGACTCATTTACACACGACCGCTATCAAGCGATTCTTGAGATGTTGAAGAAAGCGCTTGAGCACCACAAGCAGACAGGCGAGCAGATTGGCTTCAATGTACTTGGCCCACAACATCCAGAAGCAATGACTAACCTGCTACCCGCATCAGGTGATGACCGCTCCGCTTCTGATAGCAGTGAGATGTTAGAGCAGATTCGTTGCGTACTGACTGATGAAGAAATTCAAACCAAGTACGGCGTGTACGATGTAGCCTACAACTTCGACGACGAGATCGAACCTCGCTTCGACTATTACATCGTGCCAGTACCTGTTGGCCGTGCAGGCGTTGACTTAACCTCATTCTTACCTATTACGGAGAAAGCACAATGAGCCACCAATATGACTACGACGAATTATCTCTGATGCCTCTCGACGCTCTGCATGGTCTTGCTGAGTCCCGCGGTCTGTTAGACGACGATGGCGATGACGACTCCGACGCACCCGATGCGGATCTGCTGATTGCTCTGATTGTTCAAGATCAGATCGATCGGCAGGAGGCAGCCGAAGACGCCGCAGACAAGCAACGTGCCGAAGATGATCGCGACCCGCGTATCAATCGCCGAGAAGATCAAGACGGCTCGGATGACTACTGCTAATGACACCTACTGAACTCAATGAGTACCTGCACTTGGTGCTGATGCCTGTTGCTATGGCGTGGCGTGAGCAGTGGCCCAAGAAGAAGCAGGCCATAACTTCAATCAAGACAGCATATGCTTGTCGTATCAAATTCCGTGAAGACCCTGAGGTTGAAAAAGCGTGGCAGGCATTCTGCCGCACACACGGACTCAAGAACGAAGAAACACTCGAAGTTTAAATCAAAGGGCTGCCGTTGCTGGTGGCCCTTTTTCGTTTCTGTAAATGCCTAGTACGATACCTAATACGAGGCATTATATGCGCCGCTTCATTCTCGTTTTCAACGTCACACAGGCTGAACTTGACGCCCGACACTTCATGCACCTGAAACTCAATATCGTAAGCACGTTACGCCGTGCTCGTTGTGTGCTGCTTGTCGTGCGTGAAACAAAGCAGGTAATGTGTGTTGATGAACTGACCTACCAAACAGCATCCGGCAATCTAAAACGTGTTGACTTCACGGCTCCACGCGATGTGACCGCGCACGTCATTCAATTTGACGACCTGACACGCTGTATGCACACCAACGTACAAGACCTGAGCGTTCGCCACTTCGGACGCATCGTAGATATGGATGGCCCACAGGCTAAACGCTTTTATACACAACTGGAGATTGTCGCATGAAATCACTTGGCCCCAGCTTAGGCGCACGATTCGCTGTTTCTTCTGCTATCTCATCTTCTTCGCGCAAGAAGAAATTGCCGCGTAATAAGACACTCACCTGCGCGACCACAAAGCCTGTGCATGATGCACTGTCGCGTTTGGCAAACAAGCTGAACATAACCAACTCTGCGGCAATTGAACGTGCGGTCCTAGACTTGTGTGCTAAACATGGCGTTGAACTTAAGGACGTAGAATGAGTGATGACCTGCACGTCTTCTGCCGATTGTATGGTGTACAGCATCGACTGAAAATAACAGCGTACAACATGGTGCAGCGACCACACATACTGACTGTAGACCCATCTGACTTTCTCAAGATGATGCCAAATGTTATTGTAGGTGCTGCCTATGACACGTTCACACCATACAAAATACTCAAGGCCGGTCGCGCTGACTTCAAGATCAAAAAGATCGAGCGCTCTGATGCCTACGTGTGGCGCTACACGTTTGAAGACTATCGCGGTCAGTTGTTTGAAACGTACCTGATACGGAGAACCTATGATTACAATCGGTACAGTAAAAGTGTTAGGGCTAAAAGACAAAGCACCGAAGCACTTTGACCTAGATATCACTCCTGTCTCAAGAGATGCGGAGTGGGGATCATTAAGTCCTTTTCATTTAGGGCCGTGCCGCACACCAGACGGCGTGATGTTCTACAACATGGAGAACTTGTGGCAGTATAGCAAAGTCTATACGGAACATCTCATCAACTCGAATGATTTGTTCCACGGAGAGATTAACGCTGGCTGGTACGCGTGGCATTTGAAGGGCAGCACAACTAAACAGGCGCATCGCTATCCTCTTGGCAAAGGTCGAACTGCTGACTTTTCTAAGTGGGGCGAGTTGCGCCTTTCGTACATTCCTGCCCGTAAACAAATCTATGTGCCTGAGTATGCGAAGCTGGTAATACAGCAACCTAAGTTTAAACGCTTGCTCAAAGAGTACAAGAAGGGAGCCAAAATTGTTCTGCGTGATTATGACACGTATGATATTCAAAAGGCATATCCGGATGCGCGAAATCCTTGGCTGACTGCAATTGAAAACAAGAACGCGAAGTTTGGTCATGCGTTTGTTATTGCATTGGCCTTGATGTTTCACGAGCGCCCTCTTTGGTATAATCAGTGGACACTATGATAAAGATAAACACACAAGGTTGTACGCGTATCGTTATCCTGACCAAGCGGTACGCAATTAAGATACCACGAATAACTTCTTGGGAGGGATTCCTATTGGGTTGTCTGGGCAACCTAAACGAGCGTCGATGGAAGGGTGTACCAAAGAATTTCTTTCTATGTCCGATTCTTTATGCCAATCGTTTTGGTCTGGTCAATATCATGCCTCGATGTAGTCCGGTGACAAACACAGGTCTATACTTCACGGAGCTGGAACGCATTTGTGTTTTGAGTCCTTGCGCCAGAGAGTTTTATATGTCCGATGCCAAGCCTCAAAACTATGGCATCTATCATGGTCAGATGGTCAAACTGGATTATGGGAGTTAAGTTATGTATGAAGCCTGTATTGAACTAACCACGAGAGCAGGGAACGTCAACATGCCCGAACTCCCGCGCTGTGACTTGCAAGCATTCTTGTTTGACCGAGAGCTTAATGCGAGAGCACCTGTACAGTTCGACCGTACTACGGTAGTTCGTGATGGCGCTAAAACGTGCGGTAGCATACAGATAATGACCACCGCTAATCTGATTCTCTGGTCGTCATTTGCGCCTAATCGCTTCACGTTGTATATAGAGCGCGCCTCCCACAAGTCTGCAAGTCTGCAAAAAACTGGACAAAATAGCCATTCTATCTTAGGCTGACTTATGTTATAATAAACGTGAGCGCTGTGCTCAATACAACACAAGCTGAGGAGCTTAACATGTCATCTTCTACTACTCTGACTTTCATCTTCCCAGAAATGACCACTCTGGAAGTTTCTATCGGTAACGGCGCTGTTCCTGACTACCTGAACGTGGCAGCGAACAAGGACAAAACGTTTAGCGATATACAGGCT
>JAVWLC010000227.1:0-4427 GCA_036638175.1 Raoultibacter sp.
GGCGTCGCATAGAACTGCTGAGTTGCCACATCAACAAAGCTTTGCTCGAAGTCATCGCTCTTCGACATCCAGATCGAATTAGCCAGATCAATGGTCGAATAGGGATCGCTTGAAAGCACACGGAAGAGGTTGCCGCTCTCCTTTGGCACAGCCGCAGGATCAGGCGCACCGAGCATGGTGTTCATTTCTTCTGCCGTCTTACCCGCAGCCCCTTGCGTTGCCAGCGCAAGTGCATAGTAGAGGCTGATAGGAGAATACGTGCCATTCATGCTTTCACCCGCGGACTCAGCGTCCGATTGAGCAAACACCGCCGCAGCAGTCTTGTACGAAAATGCTGGGAGCGAATCAAGATAAGCCTGGTCCAGAGGATTTTCATCAAGGACCTTGAGCCACGCCTCTGGATTGTCCTCAGTTGTTTTCTCGGGAA
The DNA here is from genome assembly GCA_036638175.1 of Raoultibacter sp. GTDB lineage: Bacteria > Actinomycetota > Coriobacteriia > Coriobacteriales > Eggerthellaceae > Raoultibacter. The sequence goes on from JAVWLC010000227.1 coordinate 428, forward strand.
AAGCTGGCATCGCAACAGCATAGGTATCGGTTCCCGTTTGTTCGCCCGCAGGACCTTGCGTCCCGCCCGAAGAGCATGCAGCAAGCACAGCAGCTCCCAATAAGCACGCAATGGTACCCGCTATGATTACCTGTCGTTTCACACGATATCCCTTCCCTCGATGAGCCCCCATGCCGATCCCGTCCGGCGGCATTTTACCGTGCTCAACAACGTGCACCCAGTATACCTAAGACTACAAGATGCCGTTTAGTTGTTGTCGATTTATCTCAAAGCGTGAATACGAGCATGTCTTCAGTCGACATATCCGTGCGATACGAGTAACCCCCAACGTCGAATGCGCGCAGATCGGCTACATCAACAATCCCCCGCTCCGCACACCAGCGGACCATCGAGCCGCGGGCTGCTTTTGCAGCAGTTGAGCGCTGCTGGAGCTTGCCTTCGCGCTCAAATCCAAACAGGCACGTTATTACGCGAAGACCCACTTGATCTGCGTGCGGCGTAATAGCTTTAGCGTATTCGACCGAAGCAAGATTCACCACCGTCGTAGTCTCTTCGGCGAGTACGCGCGCAAGCTGATCGCCCCAAAAGCCATAGAGGTCACCAGCACCCGCAGCCTCAAGTTTCGCTTGCATCTCAAGCCGATAGGGCACCACGCAATCAAACGGGCGCAACACCCCGTAGAATCCCGAAAGGATGCGAAGATGCTCCTGCATATATTCGAGGTGCGCTTCCTCCATGACGGAAGGCGCTATGTTTTGGTATTGGATGCCCTCATAGGCAAAAATTGCAGGTGAAAGTGGTGTTGTATTCCCGCGCAAGTCCATGGTGTGAAAACGCTCAAAGTTGAGCGTGCTCAAAGCATCACTTGCTTTCCAAAGCTCCTTCGCCTGTTCGTAATCAAGCGAGCGGACTTTATTCATAAGCAATTCGGCATGTTCGATAAATCGCGGCATATCGCGCCATGAAAATGCGTCATTGGCGACGTTCATCTTCTTTGCGGGTGAAACAATGAAGCGCACGAGACTCCTTTTCAAAGGGATGCGGCCGGATCGAGGGAGCCCGAATCCGGCCACACATCGGAAAATGCTAGAGTGTTGTCGCGCCGCCCATTTTGTGAGCAGGTACGATTTGGCCTGTTGCGGCCATGCGCTCTTCATGCGTCATGTTCGCAAGCTCAACAATTTCATCAATTGACAAGCCGAGTGCTTCTGCAAGGCGCGTTCCGTATTCCGGATCTGCCTTATAGCAGTGAGCCGCATGGCGCTTTTGGATATTGCTAGGTGCTGGACTGATGTCCGTAGCCGTGTTTGAAATAAGTAGTGCACGCTTATCTTCAGTCATGAGGCGATAGAGATCGCCTGGCTGGCGGAAGGTGTCGTCGGTGGCATCGTCTTTCGGATCCCACGCATCTGCAGGACCAAACAGATCAAGCGGAGGCTCGGCTGCTTCGGGCTGCTGATTCCAGTGACCGTATGAATTGGGCTCATAGGTAGTAGTGGAGCCGTAGTTGCCATCAACGCGCATCATGCCGTCGCGATGGTACTCGGCAACAGGCACAACCGGTGCGTTTACGGGAATATGATTGTGGTTCACGCCGAGACGATAACGCTGTGCATCGCCATAAGAGAACAGGCGTCCCTGCAGCAGTTTGTCAGGCGACAAACCAATGCCTGGCACAAGGTGCGTGGGAGCAAAAGCGGCCTGCTCGACTTCCGCAAAGTAGTTCTGCGGGTTTTGGTTGAGCTCAATCTCGCCGACCTCAATCAGCGGATACTGCTTGTGGCTCCAAACCTTCGTGATATCGAAGGGGTTCTCGGAGTGGTTTTTCGCTTGATCTTCGGTCATGAGCTGGACGTAGAACTTCCACTTTGGAAAATCCCCGCGCTCAATAGCCGCATGCAAATCACGCTGATGGCTCTCGCGATCAACGCCCACAATCTCGGCAGCCTCTTCGTTGGTAATGTTTTCAATGCCCTGTTCGGTCCTCCAGTGGAACTTCACCCAAGTACGCTTATTGTCAGCATTGATCAGCGAAAACGTGTGGCTACCAAAACCGTGCATATGACGGTAGCTCTTCGGAATGCCGCGATCGCTCATGACAACCGTAATCTGATGGAGCGCTTCGGGAAGGCTTGACCAGAAATCCCACTGGTTTTGAGCGGAACGCATATTTGTATAAGGATCACGCTTGATGGCGTGGTTGAGGTCGATGAATTTCTTGGGGTCGCGCAGGAAGAATACAGGCGTGTTATTGCCCACGAGATCCCAGTTGCCCTCTTGCGTGTAAAACTTCAGGGCAAAGCCGCGAATATCGCGCTCAGCATCAGCTGCGCCACGCTCTCCTGCAACTGTAGAGAAGCGGACAAACATGTCCGTTTCGGTACCAGGAGTAAAGACTTTCGCTTTGGTATATTCCGTGATGTCACCCGTAACCCTAAACGTTCCAAACGCGCCCGATCCCTTTGCGTGCATACGTCGCTCAGGAATAACTTCGCGGTCGAAATGGGCCAACTTTTCGATCATCCAGTTGTCTTGCAAAAGCATGGGGCCGCGTTCCCCCGCTGTCATGGTGTTTTGATTGTCGGCTACTGGTGCTCCAACCTCATTCGTAAGCTTTGAAGTATCGATCTTTGTTTTTTCAGGCTTCATAGTGTCTCCTCCTTGAGTTTGCCACTCAATAAACCTTTTTTAGCTGGGAACAACAGTACCCAGCGCTTCAATATTCACAGTGTAGCAGGAATTGCTTTCTTATTGAGAACTATTCTCAATAAGTACAAACCTACCACAAACCTGTGCCGCTCCCGTTATCCCCTCGCCCTGCTTCCACATCAAATACACGAATGGCTTGACGAGAAAAGAAGTCTACGCCATGCCGCCAAATGCGGAAGTGAAATCGAGCCAAATGAGGAAGTAAAATCGAGCCAAATGGGGAAATGCATGGTATAGTCTATAGGTCGAAAGGAATTGCACATGGCTTTTCAATACATTCCAAGAATCATTGATGCCACGTTAGAGAAGAAACTATCTTACACGGGCGCTGTCCTTGTGCGTGGTCCAAAGTGGACAGGAAAAACCAGTACCTGCGAACAATTGGCGCGCAGCGTCCTATATTTACGCGATCCTGACGAATACGAGCAAAACATGGAGCTTGCTCAAACCAAGCCCTCTCTTCTTTTACGAGGTGAGCAACCTCGACTGATTGACGAGTGGCAAGTTGCACCCGTGCTCTGGGATGCAGTAGTAAACGCTGTGGATAAGAGCAAGGGCGTAAGTGGGCAATATCTCCTTACTGGTTCAGCAACCCCCGCGAACCCCGAACTTATCAAACATACGGGAACAGGAAGAATTGCGCGTCTCACCATGAGATCAATGTCGCTCTACGAATCTCATGATTCTACAGGAGATGTATCGCTCAAGACTCTTTTTGACGGCGGAACTATCGAGGGAATCGCGTCCAAAGACATAGAAGGAATCGCACACTGCATTTGCCGCGGCGGATGGCCAGAGGCCGTTGTAAAAAAAAGCGCTGAACCCTCTTCCCAAGCGCATGATTATCTCGAATCCATTGTCGAAAGCGATATCTCTGAAGCAAGCGGCATACAGCGAGACATCAGTAAAGCACGGGCGCTTCTTCGTTCCTTAGCGCGATGCTCGGCACAAGAAGCTTCGCTTGCCACCATCGCCGCCGATGTTTCGAACGATGGCGTAAGTATGTCCGACAAGACCGTCTCTTCTTACATAAATTCACTCCGAAAACTTTTTGTCATAGAAGATGTGCCAGCTTGGGCGCCAACCCTACGATCCAAAACGCCCTTACGCTCGGCTCCTGCATGGCATTTCACCGACCCGTCCTTAGCCGCCGCCGCACTGCAAACTGACGTAGACGGTCTTCTCGGTGACTTATCCACGATGGGCTTTTTATTCGAATCGCTCTGCGTTAGAGATCTTCGCATCTATATGGACAGCATTGGCGGTGAGGTTTCTCGCTATCGTGACAAAA
>JAVWLC010000228.1:0-4401 GCA_036638175.1 Raoultibacter sp.
CGAGCTCGCCGCTCAAGCACTCGTTGATGAAACCGATATCGAAATCATTGAGCACCATGATCGATTTAAGCTCGATGCTCCAAGCGGAACGGCAAACATCATTGCCTCCATGATTGCCGAAATCAAAGGAGAACGTGCAGAAAATCTCGTCGAGCACGGACGTCATGGACACCCCCGCAAACCTGGCGGCGTTGGCGTTCATTCACTACGCTCGGGCGATATCACCAGTGATCACAAGGTCTACTTTGGTGGATTCGGTGAACGTCTGGAGATTACGCACTACGCTTACAACGATGATTGCTTTGCGCGAGGAGCCGTAGACTGTGCTGCATTTCTCGATGGCAAACCAGCAGGCGTTTACTCAATCAAAGAAGTCTTTGGGCTCGAGTAGCCGTACAACAGCAAAACAGTCAGAGCATCTCGGTTACGACGTAATTAATCCTATGGAAGGAGCAGCTGCGCAATCTGTACTGCGTTGAGTGCCGCTCCCTTGCGGATTTGATCAGCCACAACCCACAAAGCAAGCCCATGTTCAACCGTGGAGTCTTTGCGAAGACGCCCAATATAGGTATCGTTTGTACCCGCAAGCAAACCAGGCATAGGATAGGTATTGCTTTCGTTCTGGTCCATAACCGTGATACCGTCGAATGCCTCAAGCGCCGCACGAGCAGCTTCAACACTCACTTCGTCAGTAAACTCAAGGTTGAGCGATTCCGCATGACAGCGCAGCACAGGAACACGCACACACGTAGCTGCCACGGCAATATTTTCATCTCCCATAATCTTCTTTGTCTCGACAACCATCTTCCACTCTTCTTTCGTGGAAGCATCTTCGAGAAAAACATCAATATGAGGTATGCAGTTAAAAGCAATGCGATGCTGGAACACGTCAACCGTCAAATCTTCCTTACCATCAAGGAACTCTTTGGTTTGGTTGTAGAGCTCATCCATTGCAGGAGCGCCACCACCTGAAGCAGCTTGATACGTTGAAACAACAATGCGCTTGATCGGCGCAATGTCATAAAGAGGCTTGCAAGCAACAACCATCTGAATGGTTGAACAGTTCGGGTTGGCAATCACGCCTGAATGCCACGCGATGTCCCTAGGGTTCACTTCGGGCACAATAAGCGGCACGTCTTCGTCCATGCGAAACGCACTTGAGTTATCGATCATCACAGCACCCGCTGCAACTACTGCCTCGCGCATTGCTTGTGAAACACCTGCCCCGCACGAGAAGAGCGCAATATCGACGCCTTCAAACGATTCTGGCGTCATCTCAGCAACCGTAAGCTCGCCAGCAGGCACAAGACCACAACCGTCAAACGCAACCTTTTTGCCCGCAGAGCGTGCTGATGCAAGCGCCCGCACTTCTGATGCAGGGAAATCAACGTCATGCAATACCTGCAAGAACTCCTGACCGACCGCACCCGTTGCTCCCGCAATTGCGACTACGGGATTTGCAGGTATCTCTTTGTTCCAAGCCATGATCTATCTCCCCTTTTGCATTTTGGCTGCAATCTCTTCAGCCGAAAGCTGTGTTTCTTCAAAGACGCTATCCGAATCGAGACCGAACGCGGTGTGCAAGCAGCGCACTGCAGCAGCAGTCTGCGCAGAATCAATAACCACCGACAAACGGATGGGCGATGTCGAAATTGCCAGAATGTTGATCTGGTTTTCGCCGAGCGTCGTAAACGCTTTTGCGGCAACACCAGGACTCGATTTCATGCCCGTGCCCACAACGCTCACCTTGGCGATATCGTTATCAATATCGTACTCAGGAGCACCGATTTCAGGGAGGATACGCTCGACCGTCTCTTTAGCACGCACAAGATCGGCACCAGGGCAGGTGAAACTGATGTCGGTGATGCCATCTTGCGAGATGTTCTGAATGATCATATCCGTATTTACAGAGTTCCCCGCCAGCGCTGAAAAGACCTTCGCGGCAACGCCCGTGGTGTCGGGTACGCTGCGGATTGTGACCTTAACTTCAGATGTATCGTGCGCAATACCGGTGATGACCGCCTCTTCCATGGAAGATGTCGCCTCCTTGATGAACGTTCCCGTCGTGTTTGAGAACGCCGAGCGAGAATGGATTACCACATTAAATTTACGAGCGAACTCAACAGCGCGCATTTGCAATACGCCTGCGCCCGCACTCGAAAGTTCAAGCATATCGTCATAACAAATTTCATCGAGCTTCTTGGCTCGAGGTGCAACGCGAGGATCGGCCGTGTAAACACCGTCGACATCGGAATAGATCTCGCAGACATCGGCTTCAATACCCCACGCAACGGCAACAGCGGTAGTATCAGAGCCGCCACGACCAAGTGTGGTGATGTCACCGTTTTCGTCGATACCCTGAAAACCGGCAACTACAGGAATACATCCCTGGGCAAGAGCCTCTTTGATACGCTCAGTATGGACATGGCTAATTTTCGCACGAGCGTGCATACCATCGGTCTCAATGCCGGCCTGGCGGCCGGTAAAACTCATGGCGCGATAGCCGCGAGCCTCAATTGCCATAGCCAAAAGCGTCATGCTTACTTGCTCGCCCGTAGAAAGGAGTCGATCCATCTCCCGAGCAGGAGGATCGGTATTGAGTGCCCTTGCAAGACCAACGAGTTCATCGGTGGTTTTACCCATTGCGGATACAACTGCAACAACATCGTTGCCTGCCTGTTTGCTTGCAATGAGCCGTTTCGCAACCATCTGGATGCGCTCCGGTGAAGCAACCGAGGTACCGCCGAATTTTGCAACTATGAGCGACATGATTGTTTGTCTTTCTGATTCTCTCGCCAATGACCCTACACTATACCAAATGTCGACTGTACGGGACTTACGAGGGATTGATTCGCGCAAGAATCCTAAAGTTAGGCGAAAGAGTCCAGTTTTCGCGCATGAAAAATCAAACAGCGCAGTAAAACAAGCTCGTTACCTTATAGCTTATGCGTCAATATGGAGTTCGGTTACAGCTGCTTGAGGACTTTTTCGTCCATCGTTTGTTACGGCACGCACTTTGAATTGGTAAACCCCTGGCTCTTCTGGTGTGTACGTAAACGTCCAGTGCACCATGAGATCGGGATTACTTTCTTCAGTTGAATGGCTCACCCAAGTCGTCCCACCATCAAGCGAGAATTCCATAGCAACAATTTTGTTGCCGTAATCGTCAGCGTAGCCTTCGAGCGTGATGGCGGTGCCAACCTTCCCCTGAACTGGCGCAATCATAGTCTCCCCAAACATTTTCTGTATAGTGTCTAATGTAGCTGAAACTGTTTTCTAGCTTTCAGCATTCCTCTTGGAAATAAGCTTACCAAATTCTGCGCGTAGCTGCGGCTCTGCACAGTATAATACAGGCTCAACGACCAACCGCTTGTTGTCTCACATGCAGAAATCCTACTTTTCGGGCATCCTCCACAGCAGGATAAAGGCCACTACGAAAAGTACCGCAATGGACAGGACGCCCAGCGATGAGTTCCCCGTCATCTGCGTGAAGAACGAAACCAGAAACGTTCCCATAATTGCCGCATACTTTCCGAAAATATCGAAGAAGCCATAGTACTCGTTGGCATGTTCTTTGGGTATGAGCTTGCCAAATTCTGAACGCGACAGCGCTTGGATACCACCCTGGAAGAGTCCCACGCAAATTGCAAGCATCCAGAACTCGATAGCACTCCGCAAGAAAAATGCTGCAAACAATGTGATGCACAAATACGCGAAGATGCCCACCAGAAGCATCCGCTTCGTACCCACCTTGCCCGAAAGCCGACCATAGATTATCGCCGAAGGGAACGCCACAAACTGCGTCACCAGCAGCGCAAGCACCAACTGCGTTGCATCAATGCCGAGATCGGTACCGTAGCTCGTCGACATTTTGATGATGGTATGTACGCCGTCGATGTAAAAGAAAAACGCAAGCATGAACAGGCGCAACCGACGATCTTTCGCGATCTTTTTCAGCGTGTTCCAAAGGCCAGAGAACGTCTCTTTAAACAGATTCTTCGCACGCTCTTTGTAGTGTGTTTGGTGGACGTTTTTGATCAACGGAATACTAAACACAATCCACCACACTGCGGTAATGATGAATGCAATACGCATCCCGAGCACCATATCAATGCCGATCGCGCTTCCGCCCAGCACAATGGCAAGTGAAGCTATAAACGGAACACATGATCCGATGTAGCCCCACGCATAACCCTGCGAGGACACTTCGTCGTAACGAGTTTCGTTTTCTGCTGCATCAACAAGAAAGGCATCATAAAACACCATAGACCCATTTAGCATGACGGCGGCTACAACATAAATAATCAAAAACGGTAACGCCGTAGTTGGTATCCCGAGCGCCATACACGCAACAGCACCCGTTCCTACACATCCTATAAAAAACTTCTTCTTGTTCCCCTT
>JAVWLC010000229.1:0-4386 GCA_036638175.1 Raoultibacter sp.
GTTGGCGGTATACGTACGTAAGACGCTTTCGCTGCCAACTACGCTCTCCCTGTCTCGAGTAATTGCGCGAAATAAAGGCGCCTATTACAAGGCCTTTTCCATAACAGAAGACCCCTTAAATCATGGAGAAGGAACCTTCTTTGTTTTGCAGATGATGCAGCTCATTCGTGAGGCGCAAGATGATATCGTGGCAGATCTTACGAAAAAACGCGTCGTACTTGATGAGGTGAGCGAGCGACTTGATGCGGTACAGAAGGAGCGGGGTCTATCCGACCAAGCAGTCGAGATTCTCTTCCAAATGACGCAAGTGACTTTATTCGGCATGTACGCTGAGATTTCCTTACAGCAAATTGCATCACAACTCAATCTCAAGCCCCCATCGACGCGTAAATATGCTCGAGAGCTGGAGGACGAAGGGCTCATCCGCTCAACTTCGCTCAGGCCCCTTACGTTTGAACTCACGAAGGTGGGGAAGCGTATGTTTGATTTAGATGAATTGGGCGTTTAAGGTCCATTGAAGCAATAGCACCTCGGTGCCCTGATGACGATGTTTGGGGAAAAATCGGGCGGTGAATCTCACCGCCCCTGAAAGGTGCTTTGGCAAAGATGGAGGTTCCGCCCCCTCCAAAAAACAGAACCCTTATCTTTGTCGAAGCTCATATATGTGTTTCTTGTAGTGCATCGGCTATTATACATCGTTTCCCACAAGAACAATAGATTTATTTCAGATTGATGTAAAGCGCCTGATCAGAGAAGTGTGATCAGGCGCTTTTTGAGAATTATCGCAAAGAAGCTACCGCTATCGCCGCTATGATGCGGGGTGAACCACCCATCTAAAACTGCGTTTCGTAACCGCACTGAGACCTAATCTTCATCTTCAAGGAGATCGCGCAGGAGCTCTTCGTCGGTTTCAATGAAGCCCAGCAAAAGCAAAGCGGCACCTTTGTAGAAATCGGTTTGAGCGAACTTACCCATATCACTGACGAGCATGGGGACCCAGTTGATCAGGTGATCTTCGAGGAAGCCGTACTGCGTCCTCAGAAGCGCAATAGCGCCATCTTCATCACCTGCGTCAAGCGCTTCTGCCGTGCGGTTCGCCATGATCTGCATGAACTCAAGCTCAAGGGCAATGTGGTCTTCGCCTTCGTTCCACGTGTCGCCGCGCTTGAGGTTGTTTGCTCGATAGATTGCCAGCACCTCATCGCGTGCTTCTTGCATGAGGAGCCTGCGCTCGCTTGTATGCACTGACTCGAACGGGTAGGCAGCAGAAAACGCGTTGACGCCGTGGCCCACAAAGGTGCGCACGTAGTCGATTGCGAGCTCGGTTACGCTTTCGTCCCAGAGCTTTTTCAGATAGGTGTAAAGGAGCTTGTAGCCTTCGTCAACGTTCTCGTTGCCCGTTGAGGTAGGGAAGCGCATTGCGCGCATCTCGTCAAGAAATTCGCGGTCGGCTTCCACGCGAAAGATGCGTGAAATGAGCCCGTATGTCTGCGCGCGAGAAAGCATCAGTGATGAGATGTCCGTCGTTTCAGCAATTTGGTCGGTCATGGTGTTCTCCTATGCGTTGGGTCTAGAGCGTCGCAAGCGTTTGCTTGCCAAGTTCGGTAATGGTCCACTTGCTGTCTTTCCAAATGAGCGCGTCGGCCTGTTCGAGCAGCTCAATGAAGTGATTCGAGTACCTTCGAGGCTCTTGGACCAACGGATCATGGTCGACGATGCCGTCAATCTCTTTTTTCGTGCGAGGCTCTTCGTTGCAGAATTCGAGCACGCGTTTATAGATGGAAAGGTACGTGCCGTCTACCTCAAAGAGTTCTTTGATCGCACGACCCTCGCGCTCTTCAGCAAGCACGTCGGTGCCTGCTTGCGTGGCGGTCCAGATGGGATCGACTTCGTCTTTGATCTCGAGGTATTCGACACCGTCATCGGTTTCTACCTCATCAGCCGTTACGGGAATCTCAACGGTGAGAGCTCCTGCTCGCTCAAGCGCGCGGCAGAGCGTTGTCGGTGCGTAGACTGACTGGTTGTCAGCTTGGATCTCATCAACGCGCTTTGAAAGATCGCTTGTTGCAATGCCCTCGTTCGCCATTTCGATGATGCTGAGGAAGACCGGTCGGCGGCCAGGGTTTTTTTCAAACAGCGTTCGAATTGCATCGCGCGGATCATCGTAATTTGCTGCGTCGAATGCGCCGCTTTTCACAACGCCTTCAGGCATGTTGGGAATAAGGGGCATCTCCTCGATGGCATCGGGATCATCATCGAAATCATCTTCGACCAGGTCGAGATCGTCGTTTTCCTGTAGGGGATCGAACTCCTCGTCGAGTTCGAGACCGCTGAGTAGGTCAGTGCGAGACATACATCCTCCTTGTGCGTCTTATGCGGCGCGCGTGCTGCGCATCGCATACGTGTACGTAAGCCCGAAGGCTCTTCTATGTCAGATGCATGGGTGATCGGGGCGGAACCGGGCACTGCTGCATCGTAAATCCAACCCACGCGATGCCGAAACATCACGCGCGTCCGCTTTTCCTTCCTTATGCGGAAGGATAGCTGTTACTCGCAAGCTAAATGCCCACCCGGAAACCGGATGTGCCCCCACAGCTCATAATACGGGGAAAAGGGAATTTGGTCAACGTAAATGCGGAATCCATTTTGGCTGTTTTTTGCTCGTTAAATGCCACGGACGATGCAAATGCTTTTGCTTTAGGTCCTGCACGATTTTCCGGAACATGGGCAAACCTAACGCAAATAGCCATAATCATTACTTTCAGCTGCCTCTTGTCGTTGGGCACAGACGAAAGGAGTGATCATAATGGACGAGAAGAATTCATCGTATAAGAGGCTTAATCGTGAGGTAAGAAATAAGATAGAGCACTATCTTGATGTTGGAAAATCTCTTTCCTGGATAGCAAGGACTCTCGGTTTTTCCTGTTCGACAATTACACGAGAGGTTAAAGCCCACAGGGTTGATTGCGGGCAAAGAACAAGAACCATCACAGGCAACATCACCAACCTTTGTACAAACAGCATGCATTGCGAGAAGACCAATTTGTGTACTGTATGCCAAAGAGTACGCCCGTCAAAGTGTGCCCATTGCCCTAAAGTGCGTTGCTCTACTCTTTGCAAGGACTTTATCAAGCGAACCTGCAAGACCGTTGAGAGAAGTCCTTATGTTTGCAACTCATGTACCGAGGTAAAAAGGTGCACTCTTCGCAAATACAGATACATCGCACTTGATGCTCAGCGCATGTCACAAACAACAAAAATTGAGGCAAGAGTCGGAATCGACATGGATCCAGAAAACCTCAAGGCGGTAAACGACATCATACGACCGCTGCTTGCGCAAAACCAATCTCCAGCACAGATCTGGCTTACCCATGCCCACGAGCTTCCCTTCTCTCGTCGCACCTTCTATCGCTACAACGAACTCGGGCTTTTCAATATGACCGCATTTGATCTGCCAAAGAAAGTTAGATACAAGGCGCGAAAAAAGAAATCAGAGGGCACAAGTCCTCTTAAGATTCCCGCTGGGCATTTCTATAAGGACTTCTGTGACCTTGAAGAGGAAACGAGAGCGTCGGTTGTAGAGATGGATACAGTAATCGGCTGCAAGGAAGATGCTGGCTCACTTCTTACCCTGCATTTAAAGCGTATTCATTTTCAGATCGGTATCAAACTTCCCCATCACGATTGTGGGCAGGTAGAGGCTGCTCTGGATTGGCTTGAGGGGATACTTAAAGACCGCTTTTTAAGTATCTTTGGACTTGGATTGTGTGATCGAGGCATCGAATTTTGTTTCTGCAATGATCTAGAGAATTCAAAGCTTTTCGTCGGTAAAAGAAGAATGAAGCTTTTCTATTGCGATGCAAGGCATTCCGAACAAAAGGGCTCAGCAGAAAAGCAGCATGTGGAATTTCGTAAGGTGGTTCCAAAAGGCGTCAGTATCGATGCGCTTTCAAACCATGCGATAGCAACTGCCTTTTCTCATATCAACTCAACGCCAAGACGCTCGTTGTTTGGTATGTCTCCGATGCAGCTTGCAACGGAAATATTTCCAAAGGAGTTTTTTGATGAGTTGGGGCTGATGCTCATCCAGCCCGATGAGGTTATCCTCAGCCCCAACCTTCTAAAGTAAACCCGAAAACCTCTATGTGCCCAACCGAGCGCTCGGGTGGCAGATGACATAAAGATTTCCAAATCCTCGCGTTCAGTCTGACACGATATACGCGCAGGGTCTAGATTGGTGTGCCCAAAAACAGGCTTAATTGCAGAATTACTTGCGATAAGTCATGCAAAAGTACTGAAATGCTTTGCCTTGCGCCAGAGTACATGCCATAACCGAGGCACTTCGACTGGCTATGGCACTACTTGCGCTGCCGCTGGCATTCAACC
>JAVWLC010000230.1:0-3066 GCA_036638175.1 Raoultibacter sp.
CGACATCCTGCTCCCAAAGCAGGCGCGCTACCAAACTGCGCCACGTCCCGACGTCAAAACAGCAAAAGTTATTATAACAGAAGGTTTTGAGCTGTCGACAACTTTATCGATTCCCTATTTAATTCAAGCTTACGCCCAGAAAAGATCGCGATAGAATGCTACTTCTTCCTGTTCAGGTGAGGAAATCAGATTTGAATCGACATCGAGGCGCATGGTTTCTTTATGTGCTTCGGTATACTTCGACCACGTTGCCAGCCCTTCGCCATTTGGATTTCCCGTCTTGATGAAGTTCAGCCAGTAGGAATGTATCATATCTTTCATTGACTTCAGCTCAGGTGTAATCTGTACAGAATTGGGAATTGAGTCAAATATGAAGGGCATTTCAAGCCCATGCCCTACACCAAAACCAGCATCTTGCAGCGCTTGCAGTGAGTAATCAAAGTTATAGAAATACACATCGGTTCCCTGCCGCGATAGCTCTTCAGCAAATAGATCATTCCCTAATCGCAACCCCATCTTGAAAATATGCTCTGCGCGAGACTCAGGCGTATTGTCTGCATCCAGAGGATATCGCTCAAGCACAGCCGTGGCAGAATCACCAAAAACATCGTTCATGTATGCGAAATAGTCCTGTTCAGAAATACCCTGCGGAACAAAAAAACTTCCTTCATCCGTATTAAACCCAGCAAGGATTGGCACATTATTCATCTTTCCTTGCTGCAATGCCTTATAGGGATTCTCGGGAAGCGTTGTCCCGTCGAATACCGGCCAAAAATAGCGCTCGCTCGGATGTATCACATCCATGCTAAATGAGCTTTGCGCTACAATATCTCGCGCTTCAAGCGCTCGCATGTCGGAAAGATTTTTTGCTTTCAATGTTGCCATAAGCGATGCAGTCATGGATTCAGCCTTCTCAACATCACCTGGTACTGCAGGAGCTACAATTGGCTGCCCGAGAAGGTTTCCGCTCTCCAAAATAGCACGCTTGAACAGGCCTTGAGCACGAGGGCTTGCGATGAGCGTCGACACACTAAAGGCGCCAGCCGATTCTCCTCCTATCGTAATATTATCGGGATCGCCCCCAAACTGCGCGATATTACGCTGCACCCATTCGAGCCCCGCAATCTGGTCAAGCATACCAGCATTGCCAAACAAGCCTGTTTCCTTTTCAAGTTCAGACGATCCAAAAAATCCCAAGCCATTCAGTCGATACGTAATATTTACCTGAACAACGCCGTCTTGGGCAAATCGTGTGCCCTTATGCATATCCTTGGAAGGTGACCCCTGTGAATAACCGCCACCATGAATAAAAACAAAGACGGGAAGATTCTTAGCTGATGCATCCTGGGGAGCCCACAGATTCAGATAGAGGCAATCTTCGCTCCCAATAACAGTGCCATCGTCGAGCTGCAATGGTGGCTCTTTGCATTCAAGACAAGCGCATTCACCCTCCCAAGCAAGCGCCTCTCTCGGAGCAGCAAAGCGCAACTCACCAAGCGGGGGTTCCGCAAAAGGTATTCCCCTAAATACCCGCACCCCATCTTCGAGGGCACCGCGAACAACACCTTTGTCCGTAGTTACCACGAGGGGATCTGGTTGAGTAGCGTTATCGGCCGGCGCCTGCTCTTTGCTTGACGAAGACGGTGACGTACATCCAAACAACGTAGTTGAAACGAATGCCGTACCAGCAAGTGCAACGAATGATCTACGACCAATATTCATGATGATCCCCTTCCAGAAGCGCATCTATATGCAACGCGAGGAGTTCTATGACCTGCGTAGAGGCCCGAGACCATCATAAGCCTTTTACGTGCCCACATCCATGCCTTCTAAGAGGTTCTCGCCTCTTGTACTACTTAATACGAATAACGGGAGTTTAGATTTTTGTCTTAAGATCACGCAAAGCGTTTCCTCGATGAGAAATCGCATTCTTTTCATCTTGACTGACCTGCGCTAAAGATCTCTTGCCATCAAATACATCAGGATAAAACAGCGGATCATAGCCAAAACCCTCGCTCCCAGCTGCTTCATACCCAATTGAGCCCTCAAGGGTGCCACGCGCAACCGTCTCTTTCCCGTCGTCGTCAAGGAAGACAAGCGTACACACAAAACGACCCGTACGATTGATAGTCTCAACATCGGCAAGCTCGGCAAGAAGCTTGCGGTTATTAGCTGCGTCGTTTGACGGCAATCCCGCATAGCGCGCCGAATAAACTCCCGGCGCTCCATTAAGCGCGTCAATTTCAAGGCCAGAATCATCAGCAAGTGCGGCAAACCCAGTTGCTGCACGAGCAGCTTGAGCCTTTATGCGGGCATTGCCTTCAAAAGTCTCTGCATTTTCATCAGGGTCAGACTCAATGCCACATTCTCGTAAGGTAAAAAATTCCCAGCCTTCAAAGTTGAGCGCCGTTTTAATCTCTTCGACTTTGTGAGTATTGTTGCTAGCAATAACTACTTTTTTCATCGCAGGCCCTTCTTGCTGAATGCGCAATTATTTGTTTTGACTCGCGCTTAACACGTGATCAAAAATTACTTAGAGAGTATCAAGGGATACATGCTGTACTGATTCAAGAGGCATGCGCAAAACACGGCTTCCAAAATCCTTGAACTCCCCCACCTCATTGCTGGTTGTATAAAATTCGTAGGCTGCTTGATGATCGGACTCTGCTCGTTTACCGCGACGCGTCAGGATCTCAGCAACATCTTTCGCTGTTTCTTTTGCTGACGAAATTAGGAGAACATCCCGCCCCACAACGCTGCCGATCAGCGCCTTAAGCAGAGGAAAGTGTGTGCATCCTAGTACGAGTGTATCAATTTCACAGCGCCTAAGCGGCTCGAGGTATTCTTTTGCAATCTCCTGAAATGCGGGGCGAACATAGACCTTCGATGCATGTGACGTAAAATCTTCAATTGGACCTTCAGCCATACGTATGCCTTGTTCAGCAATTTCGACAAACCGAGGTGTTGGCACTGAAAAAACGGTAATACCCGCGTCGATATTACGAATTGCTTGCGTATAGGCACCCGACTCGATAGTCGCCTTTGTAGCAACAACACCAATGCGTC
>JAVWLC010000230.1:3076-4350 GCA_036638175.1 Raoultibacter sp.
CATGCGCTGCCGCACGTGAACCTGGCTCGACAACGCCAACAACAGGAACCTCGAAGGTCTCCTGTGCGTGCGACAATCCTGCCGCTGTTGCTGTGTTGCAAGCTATAACAACAAGCTTAACGCCGCGCGCAATAAGCCATGCACCGATCTGCTGCACAAAGCAATCAACCTCTTCAAGCGTACGGGGGCCATAAGGACAGCGCGCCGTATCGCCAAAGTAGATGATGTCCTCATGCGGAAGAGTCTTGATAATCTCGCGTGCAACAGTAAGACCACCATAGCCCGAATCAAATACGCCAATAGGTGCGTTGTCAAAGCCTTCATCGGGCCGACAATAACCGTCGCCGAATCCCGTACATGCAGGGACATATTCGGCGCTACTACGAGCACGAGAGCTATGCGATAGATGATCATTCATGATTTCTTAGTATAACGCAGGGCTCACAACTTGCTGCCAAACCACAGAGCAGCCATATTTTCTGCTAATCTGAATACATACCACCGATAACTGGGTAAGACGGCAAGCTCGCAATAATCTCACCCAGAATCATTTCAGACGAGAAACGAGGAACCCCATGAAAGTTTTACTCATCAACGGTAGTCCTAACGAAGACCGCTGCACCTATACCGCCCTTGCCGAGGCAGCAAAAACCCTTGAATCCGACGGAGTTGAAACCGAGATTGCATGGATTGGACGAGATCCTATTCGTGGATGCATCGGTTGTGGTGGATGCAGTAAAATCGATGAGGCACGCTGCATTTTTAACGATGATGTCGTGAACAGTTTGATCGAAAAAGCCGAAGAAGCTGATGGCTATCTCATTGGAACGCCCGTCTTCTATGCTGGCGCAAACGGCGCATTGCTCACCGTACTTGATCGCATGTTCTACGCTGGTGGTTCCGTGATGCAATTCAAGCCCGCTGCAGGCATTGCCTCAGCACGCCGTGCAGGCACAACCCCCGCCATTGACCAGATCAACAAGTATTTTCAAATCAATAAGATGCCCGTCGTCTCAAGTATGTACTGGCCGATGGTGCATGGTCAAAGCACTGAGCAAGTCCTCCAGGATGAAGAGGGGCTGCAGACCATGCGCATGCTTGGCAAAAACATGGCATGGCTGCTTCGTTCAATCGAGGCAGGGCAAAATGCGGGGCTCGACCATCCCATGATGGAGTCAAAGATTAAGACGAATTTTATTCGCCCCCTACGATAGAGCATCTCTACCTACGAGGCGTTTTCATCATGTCCAAGCAGCATGACCAAAAGACAAATT
>JAVWLC010000231.1:0-4321 GCA_036638175.1 Raoultibacter sp.
ACATGATATTCTCCTTTTCTGCTTAGACGAGGTAGTAGACGGAGGGGTTGGTTCCCTTATCAGGCAAGAGCTGCATGTATTCACGATCATGTATCAGCTTTGAAACCTCTGACTCCGGATCATTAAAGTCGCCGAAATAGCGTGCATAACCAGGGCAGTCAGCAACGCAGGCAGGTTGTTCTCCTCGCGCAAGACGATGATTACAGAGCGTACATTTCTCGACAACATGCTTTTGATGTTTCGGAATATCAGCATCACCAATATCGAAATCGAGCGAATACTTTGGCTCATCCCAGTTAAATGAACGAACGCCCGTATAGGGACACGCAGCCATACACATACGACAGCCGATGCATTTATCGTAATCCTGTCGAACCAAGCCCGTCTCTTCATCCTTATAGGTTGCCCCAACAGGACACACCTTCGTACAAGCAGGATTCTCACAATGTTGACATGACAAGGTTACATACGATTTTGAAGCATTTCCGTAGGTACCAGCAAGCGTATCCAGCCCTGCTCCCCCAACTGTCAGCGTCCTGTTCCACCAAGTTCCATCAGCAATATTGTTTTCCATCTTGCATGCGACCGCGCACGTATGACATCCTGCGCATTTTCTGGTATCAATAACCAGTCCGTATTGCTTGGTAGCCATGATTAGTTACCCCCATTCCAGGATCGCACTTCTACGCAGGTATCAAAGAAAGAGCTACTCACGGCAAATGGATCAAAATGCGAATGAGAAAGTTCGGAGAAGTTGCCCGCTTTATACTGGTGCGTTTGCCAGCCTTTGGGATACACCATCATCCCAGGGCGCATGCCTGCGCACTTGTATGCTTTCGCTACTGCATGACCTCGATCGTTATACACCTCAATGTAGTCTCCGTCTTCAATTCCCCGAGCCTCAGCATCCTCGATATTCATACGAATAGTTGGTTCAGGACTAATTTCCTGGAGCCACATGCCATCAAATCCCTGGCTATGCCACCTATTTCGAGATCGCTCAGAAATAAGCTGTAGCGGGAATTTCTTCATCTCTTCAGTTTCAGGCCAAGCCTCGATCGGGGGGAAGAAGCGAGGCAAGTGCTCAGCATCAATATCACGCTCCTGCCCAAATTCAATGCGGGCAGCAGGGGCTTCTGAATAGAACTCCACTTTGCCCGTACTTGTTGAGTATTTACCACTTTCATAGGCAATGCTCGGTGGAGCGAATCTCATATTAATGTTCTCCCGCAGGGCATCAAGTGTAATACCTGCGGCTTTAAGAGCAGGTGAAGCAAGTAATTCGCTGAGCCACGCTTCATCATTTCCTTCAAAGTATTCACCAACTCCCATGCTTTTCCCAAGGAGCTGGCATATCTCTTGGTCAGACTTTGCCTCAAAAGCTGGTTCGACAACACGAGGGCCATAAAGCATATCGTTATTGACCGGACTGATATAAATATCCTCAATTTCGAAAGTATGAGCAACAGGCAATACGATGTCAGCGTTGCGCGCTGAGTCCGAGAATACAACGTCAGCACAGACAATAAATTCAACTTGATCAATAACATCCGACAAAATCGAATTAAGGTTAGTCGCGCCACCAACAAGTCCGCAAGAAGAAATGAACAAGGACTTGATGGGGGCATAATCTTTGCCCGCGTATTTTCCCGTTTTGATGACTTCGGGGATTTCTAGCACAGAAATGCCTGTCGCAAATGTCATTGTCGGGAAGAGAAAGAGTGAATTCATGGGCACGGGGAACGCCGCTCCAGCCAAGCCCGCACCAGGCTTTCCAATCATTCCCGTTACCGCCATAAGCAATCCAATACCCGTACCAACATGCAAGCCGTTATCGTAGGCCTGCGCGCCCATGCCCGTCATATGGGTGACAGGGCCTTCAGCTGCAAGGTGAGCAAGTTCCTTGATCTTGTCTGCTTCCATATCCACTACGTCAGCCATTTTTTCCGGCGTGTACTCTTTGAGATGCTCAAGCAGCAACGTGTATGCAGTCTTTACCTTGACACCTTCAACCGTCCAAGCACCTTCAAGCTCAGGGGTGGTAACCACAGCAGAAGAGCCAGCTGCATTTCCAACAGAATCCCAGACCACGGGTGGATCAATAACCGTAGGCTGCTGTGTCATCGGATTAACAGGACCCGCAGTCGGCTCAACTCCGAGATCACTCATGCGAAGAAATTCCTTGGTATCTTCCCTTACAAGAAATGGTCCCACGGTATCGCTCAAAAGGTACTCAGTATCCTGAAGATCCTCATCGATAATCACCTTTGCCATCGAAAGCATGAGTGCGGGATCGGTTCCTGGACGAGGTGCAAACCACTTGTCAGCACGGGTTGCGCTCAATGTTTGGTTCGGGTCAATAACTACAACTGTTGCGCCTTTTTCCTGCGCTTCCAAAACGTAACGCCACCTCTGCAGGTATGCTTCTGAAAGGTTGTGTCCCCATAACATGATGGTTTTTGCTTCGAAGACATCCTCTTCAAATGGCTCGTTACAAGGCGTTGTCATAATTCCTGTCGCAGGATTTCCATATACGCGATGTAGTCCACTATAAAATGCCCAGTCAACGCTGAGGTCAAGTGTCGTCAATTGCAGAATGTTTGCAAGGCGAGAACGAACGAGTGGCAAAAAGCGTGCTCCACCCGAAGCGCCTGATACGGCAATAGACTGACTGCCGAATTCATCAATATACCCCGTCCATTTTTCCGAGATGATCTCAATAGCTTCATCCCAAGAGATCTGTTCCCACTCACCTGAGCCTCGTTCACCCGCTCGTTTCATGGGGTACTTGATCCTATCGGCAGAATACAATCGCTGTATCTGGGAAATGCCACGCAAGCAAGGCCTGCGTCCATAAGGGGCATCAGGATTTGGTACTACTTTTACCGCATGATTATCGCGCACATTAACGTGGTAGCTGCAGGAAAAGCATCCTCCGAAGAAGCATCTTCCTGGAACAGTTTTATCACCAGCGTCTTGATTTCGATCCGAACTTTCCGCAACAGCTTGCAAGCTTGGTGTTATTGCCGCGCCTACAGCAATGCCTCCGGCAGCCAACCCCGTTGTTTTAAGAAAGTTTCTACGAGTGAGCACGCCTTGCGAGCTTTTCGCTCCTGACATTTCTCCTCCTAAAATGTTATCGGGATACTCCGCTGGTTCTGGAAAACCACACGTGCTTGGTTATCCTAAACCTTCAAGCTATCCCCCTACTTTTCTGAGAATTGGCCAATTCCACTGCCTGCAAGATACCAAGTTATCCTAGGACAATCAAGACTTGTACTAGGATAACTTGTAATTGTATTATTCTATTTTGTAGATAATTACTTCATGCGCAGCGTTACTTTCCTAAAATCTTGCTCACATCATCAGGAAAAACGTCGCCGAACCCTTCGGCAAACGAGCTCGGTACAACAACGGTACCGCCCGTATTACGAACACTTTCGTAGAGCAAGTGCATCCGCCTTATGCTCAACGCGTTTTCGTTATCTCCGTACGTCTCACCCACACCAACTGCCATTTCGGAAATTGCCTGTTCGGCCTCCATGAGAATGATACGAGCTTTCTTTTGCTGCTCTGCTTGCGCTTCGAGAGACATGGCCTCCTGAAGCGATTCAGGTACGATGATGTCTCTGATTTCAACCGATAAAACCGTAATGCCCCATTGCGCTGTTTTTTCGTCAAGAATTTGCGTGAGCTCTTTATCGAGCTGATTACGCCGTATGGTTATTTGTGCAACGCTCGAACGTCCAATCGCGTCACGTAAAGCGGTTTGTGCCGCTAGCTGAACAGCAAGGCTGTAGTTGTTAATTTCCATACACGCTTTCTCTGCGTCCCACACCATCCAGTACAGCACGGCATCGATGTCGAGGGGGATCAAGTCAGACGTCAGCGTTTCTCTTGCCCCGAAGGGAACCGACCGCATACGCATATCAACGCGCAAGGAGCAGTATTCGATAACGGGAATCGTAAACACCAAACCAGGACCCGAAACTCGATTGAGCTTACCGAGCCGCAGTACAACGATTTTTTCCCATTGATTTGCGATATGCACCGTAGAGGTTGCAAGCAACGCAACAACAAGCGAAACCGCAACGCTCACCACGTCAACCGCATCAAATGCAAAAAACCAAATGCCCTGAACAAGAGCAAACACTACCACAAACAAAACGATCGCAAAGATCAATGCACCCGCTTTTGATGCGGTGCGGTCAGTATCGAGTACCTGAATCTCAGCGACAACACCATGCCGCCCTTTCTCCGTACCCTTCGCAGTGTTCTCTTTCATGCCGATCATCCTCTTTCACTCATTCTCGGCCATCAT
>JAVWLC010000232.1:0-4278 GCA_036638175.1 Raoultibacter sp.
ATCTACCCAACGCATACGTAACAACACCGCACGTCATAAGCTGGTTTGCGTATACTGTAGTCACTGCTTCAAGAACGCTGTGCACACACGCGAGGGGAGAATCATATGGAAGAGCATCGAATCAGTACAGAAGGTCCGCTGCATGCAAGCGATGGCTCCTTAGCAGAGCCCGGTTATGCAACCTCGCTCCTCCTTCGCTACAACCGTTTTCGCGTGCAGGCCTCTCGGTGGCGCCTTAAGGAATGGGACTACTACCTCATAAACGATGACGAATACGCTGCGGCAATTACGGTTGGCGATCTTGGCTATATGGGTCTTATCTCGGCATCGGTCATAGACTTGAAAGAGAACTGGTACAAGACGACGAGCGTTATTACTCCGCTGCCGTTGGGGCGTTTTAAGCTGCCTGAGCACTCTGATACTGGTGTGACGGAGTTTGAAAACAAGCGTGTCCACATGCGCATTGAAACTAAGGATGGCATACGGACAATACGCGTGCGTTTTGAAAAATTTGATGGAGAAGAGAGCCTTCATATTGATGCTGTACTCGATAATGAACCGAAAGACTCCATGGTGATTGCCACCCCCTGGGCTGAAGATGCAAAGGCGTTTTACTACAACCAAAAAATTGTTGGCATGCGCGCGCAAGGTAGCTTCAAAAAAGGTTTCGTTGTACATGGATTTCGCCCTGAGGATTCTTTTGGCTTGCTCGATTGGGGTCGTGGCGTTTGGACGCGGGACAATACTTGGTTTTGGGCAGTTGCTCAAGGGTGGCAGGATGGCCAGGGTAATCAAAGTATCGACTCGCATGTATTTGGTCTCAACTTAGGATATGGGTTTGGCGATACGTCGGCTGCTTCAGAGAACATGATATTTGTCGATGGCGTGTGCCATAAGCTCGGCCGTGTTACGTTTGGTGTTCCTGAGCGGACTGACGCTTCAGAAAAAAATGTCGAAAAGCGATTTGACCTTATGAGCCCTTGGCATATGACTGATGACGAAGGCCGACTTGATCTGGTATTTACTCCTGCGATTGACCGGAAAGACTATATCAATCTGGCGTTGGTTATTACCGATCAGCACCAGGTATTTGGCACGCTTTCTGGTACAGTTGTGCTCGATGATGGAAGCACGTTTAAGGTTGCGGGTCTTAAGGGATCGGCTGAAGTTGTTCGAAACAAGTACTAACCACTCTGTTTTGGTGCATTAAAAAGGCGGGCCTAGAAGCCCGCCTTGATCACGTCTCACCGCGCAGAAGACTGCGCGTTAAACCTCTTCAGTCTCGAATCGATTGCGCAGTGCTTCTTGATGGATAGCGTACTGAAGAGCCGTTTCTTTGGCGATAATGCCATCGCGGCAAAGCTCAAACAGGCTTTGATCCATTGTGCGCATGCCTTGTGCAGATCCTGCAGCAATGGTGCTGTCAATCTGATGGGTTTTTTCTTCGCGAATAAGGTTTCTGATTGCGGTGTTCGCAATCATGATCTCGAAGGCAGGAACTTCGGTGCCGTCGATGGCAGGAACAAGTTGCTGACTCACAATTGCTTGCAGTACCATTGAGAGCTGAATGCGGATTTGCCGCTGCTGCGAGGGCGGGAATGCGTCGATGATTCGATCGACCGTGCCTGCGGCGCCCGTTGTGTGGAGCGTCGAGAAGAGCAGCTGAGCCATTTCGGCGGCAGTTACGGCGGTCTCGATAGTTTCATAATCGCGCATTTCACCGAGCAAAATAACATCGGGTTTTTCGCGCATGGCTGAACGAAGCGCTTCGCTATACGTTGCGACATCAGTGGGGACTTCGCGCTGGGTTACGATGCACTTTCCATGTTTATGAATGTATTCGATCGGGTCTTCCATCGTGATGATGTGGCCTGATCGTGTTTGGTTCAGTTTATCGATGATGCAAGCAAGCGTTGTAGATTTACCTGCACCAGCAGGGCCAGTGACAAGTACGAGCCCTTTTTGAAGCCCTGCAAAGCGCATGACGGGTTCAGGAATATGGAACGATTCAGGGTCGGGCAATCCGAAGGGGATAACGCGGATAACCGCACTAAACGATCCACGCTGTCTAAAGATGTTGGCGCGGAACCTTCCGATGCCAGGAAGCGCAAACGAGAAGTCGTCATCATGATTTTTGTTTTCAGAGAAATAGGCAGCATTTCTTCCTGATTCCTCATAGATGGCGCGGACGTATTCTTCTGTCTGCTCGGGGGTAAGTCCTGGTGTATCAACACGAGTTTGGCGACCGTTCATCTCAAAGGTTAGCGGCAGCCCTGCGATAATAAAGATATCGGAAGCCTTAGCGTCGACCATTTCCTTGAGGAATTTTTTCAGATTCATTGGTGCTCCTTACTGTTGCTGTGTGCTTCCAGACCAAAGATTAACATTGCTTTCATTCAAATCCCACTGTGTCGAAGCTCTCCACTCGAGGATGCGATAGTAGCCATCACTGTCGATGAGAATGGAAACGGTGAGCGTACGGCCCCCATTCGAAACGAATTCAGCTACGACGGTATCATCTTCCAATTGGGCATTATCAGGAAGAATTTTTTGGACTGCGGCTGTGGGCGTTTCGGTCGCATAGTGCATGGTTCGGAAGAGGCTGAGCTGTGCGTCGATCTCAGAAACGAATTCCTGAGCAGCACGTTCGTTTTCGTACGTGGCGTATGTGTAAGCAGCGTGTTTCTGGGCTGACGTATACGTAGCCTGTGCGGTTGAGACTGCCAAGACGGAAAGGACCGCAAGACAGATGAGGATAATGAGCGAGAAAATGCTAATGGGACCAATTCTTACTGAGCCTTCAGCGGTACTCATGATGCATCCACCTCCTCGCTGTAACTGAGGTAACGGGCGGTTGAGAGCTCATAGATAAGCTCACCTTGTTGCGTGACAGCAATGTCAGCGAAATACATAGTTCCACCATCGCGCGATTCGTTGCTTACGGTTCGCGTTACAGCCAAAGCGGCTGGATCAGATTCGCTGGAAAGCGAAATGGCTCCATCGGAGACAACGTAGTAAAACGTTTGAGTATCGGATTGTGGGTCGGCAGCAAACGCTTCTGCATCGTTCGTGGCAAGCACAATGGCTCCCGAAAGTTGTTCTGCTTCGGTGCTGCGCGCGTGGGTATCCGAAAAGAGCCCCAGTAAAATAACCGCAAACACCAAAAGAAATACGAGCAAGATCAGAGCTTCAAGAATAAAAGCTGCCCCATGCCAAGAGCGACGCCCTGTTACACGCTTGCGGGCAGGAAGGCGGATTCCCATGATCACGCACCTTCCTTCATGACGCTTCGCAAGGCCATACGTGTAGCGCCTTGGTCGGTGTAGACGGTTAGGAGTCCGTCAGAATATTCAAAGTCAAACGTTTCAGATGCGACAACTTCGCGAGCTTTTTCGGGAGTATAGGCGGTATCGGCCGCCGCGTACTCTTCGACTATCTTGCCTTGATAGGCATAGATTCTTGTTTCATACGATCCAGTATCGAGTGCTTCGGTCAGCACAAGTGAACGACCTTCGGGTCCTTCGCCAACGCCAACGGCACCGCTCACATCATTGAGACGCATGCTGTTGTTGATAAGCGAAAGGCCCAAACGCATGTCATTTCCATCGGTGCGAGTGGTGTTGGCATCGCGATAGGCGAAGACTCCTAAAAGCAGAAGTCCCAGCAAGGCAAACACCATGAGCGCAAAAAAGAGTGTGCTGAAAATTCGTCCGCTGCGTGCGGAGGCCTGTCGTGAACCACCTTTGGTCATGACAGATTGCACAGAGGCCATGGGCTCAAGTTCGTTTCTCTCGCTCATTTTGGTAACACCACCACATTGGGCATGATGTTTTCGGCAAACACCTGGTAGGTGATTGCGTAATCATCCCGATTGATCGAAAGCCCGTAGTTTTTTACCAGGTAATCGATGGAGGTAGGGTATGACCCCTCAATAGCGCATGCTTGCTTTGCGCTGCTGAGAATGGCGTTTCTCACGGAGACAGCACCTTGCTCTCGCAGATTAGCGTTGATTACATCTGAGGCGAACCAGCATGAGCAAGCTAGGGCAATGATGCAAAGAAACCCTACGATCCTTTTTTGGGATCGCTTTCTGATTTGCTTTTTTGTCAGCTCGTGATACATGGTCTGCTATCCAATCGATCCCATGATGCCGATAAGGGGAAGCATGACTGAAATCAGGGTTGCCCCAACGCTGACGGTAAGGAACGCGGCAAGCGTTGGCTCGACGCTATCGATAATGCCATCGACTTGAATAATTGAATCGTCAAAGAAGGTGTC
>JAVWLC010000233.1:0-1518 GCA_036638175.1 Raoultibacter sp.
GTCTCATCGGCACCACCATCGTACCGTACAACCTGTTCCTCCATGCCTCTGGCGCCAGCGAGCGCTGGAAGGATCCTGAGCAGGTACCCGATGCCCGCATTGACGCCGTCATCTCCATCGGCCTCGGCGGCATTATCTCCATGGCTATCCTCATCTGCGCTGCCGCAAACATCTACGGCACCGGTACTGTTGTTACCAACGGCAAGGATATGGCGCTCGCCCTTCAGCCGCTGCTTGGCTCATGGGCAACATGGATGATCGGCCTCGGTCTTTTGGCTGCTGGCTTCTCATCAGCCATCACCGCATCACTTTCCGCTGCTTATGCCGTTAACGGCGTACTTGGCTGGAAGAAAACGCTCAAGGACATGAAATTCAAAGTGATCTGGATGATTGTTCTCGTAGCAGGCTGCATTATGGCCATGGTGCTCGGCAAGAGTCCAACCGAACTCATTTTGGTTGCGCAAGCTGCTAACGCCATCTTGCTTCCGTTCATTGCGTTCTTCGTCATGTATTGCGCAAACGGCAAGGACCTTGGCAAGTTCAAGAACCACCTGTTTGCGAACTGTGCAGGCGTTGTCATTATCGTAGTCACCTTGTTTATGTGTTATCGCAACATGTCGAGCTTCATCGATTCGCTCATGAAACTCATTACAGGGCAATAGCAATCCGCTTGCTCAAAAGGCGCGGCTTCGGTCGCGCCTTTTTTATATTCCCTGTTCAGAAGTCATGTAAAAGCCTTTTGGCAGCACGATATCCCACAATCTTATAGGCTTCTCATCAACGAAAGGAGCACAGTGAACTTAGGCGAACAAATCAAGAACTACCGTACAAACCGCGGGTACTCTCAAGAGGATCTTGCAGCAAAACTCTATGTTTCGCGGCAAACAATTTCCAATTGGGAGACGGATAAAACCTACCCCGACGTACAAAGCCTTCTGTTGCTAAGTGCACTTTTCGATACGACCATCGATGAATTAGTCAAAGGAGATATCGAAACTATGAAAGAAGCTATCGACGCAAACAAAATGAAGACGCTATCCTGGGTTATGCTTGTGGGTGTTGTTGCCGCCCTTCTCACCATTGCGCCAAGCATGAAACTCTGGGGAAATGTTGGCCTTGTGTTGCCCTTTGCCCTCTGGGCAGTTGCCATGGTTGCCGCAATCCTCGTTGAGTGCCTTAAGAAGAAACATGATGTCAAAACTTACTCAGAAATCCTCGCATTCGTGGAAGGCAAACCACTCGATCGAGAAAAAGCCGCGCGCGAACGCAAGCGTCTCTTGTGGACGAAGATCCTTATGGTTATCGCTGTTGGTCTTGTTGCAGGTCTCCTTACCTACGGCAGCCTCGTGCTGTTTTTTGATTAGCCACAGAAAGCCGCAGAGGACTACACATGAACAGAAGACCGATTACACAGGAATACTTTGCTCTAGCAACAGATGAACATGGCAACATGCAACCCATGCGTAAAGACGAATCAAATGCTGGACTCGTGGTGGCGGGACTTATGGATTTGCTTTT
>JAVWLC010000233.1:1528-4276 GCA_036638175.1 Raoultibacter sp.
ACTGTGGAAAAGAAAAAGATCACCGTCGTAAACGAAATGCCTCAGGAATGTGGACATCTTGCATCGCTATACACATACCTCAGCAAAAAACCGACCGACGCGAAGAAGGTAATGAGCGCTTTTTACGCGGGGCCCAGGATCAATCAACTTACAACTGATGTCGGTGAATCTTTACTTGCAGAAGGCCTCGTTACAACTGGAACGAATGGAGTATTCGGGCCAAAAGTAACCTACATTACCGAAAAGAGCTATCGAGACGAGCTGATTGCGATCATAAAATCAGCCCTAACTGATACTGATGCAATCACCGCCCAGGATGTGACCCTCCTGTATATCTTGCAGGGGACAAAGAATCTGAATCGATATCTTTCTCAGCATGAAAACAACGAACTAAAAGCCAAACTGAAGGAAATGAAGAAGAACCCTCAAAACAAGGAACTGGCTAACTTGATTACTCACATTGAAGATCTAACAAACCTGTTCATGATTTTTATTCTTATTGCTCC
Organism: Raoultibacter sp.; assembly: GCA_036638175.1. Classification (GTDB taxonomy): domain Bacteria; phylum Actinomycetota; class Coriobacteriia; order Coriobacteriales; family Eggerthellaceae; genus Raoultibacter. Next base: position 2,035 of record JAVWLC010000233.1, read on the forward strand.
CTAGGGATTAAATTGCTGCTTAGCGGCGACAGCGAGAAAATCGCTGTCGCCTTTTGAAGCTAGCCAAGCATCCATCGGTCAAAATCCCCTCAACCCCGAAGCTTCCTCAAGAGCTGCTTGTTTTCTTCCCGAAGGCGATTTCTTTCTTGGACAAACTCATCAGATGAAGCGTCTTCATAAGCTACAGCACGAGGTCGACCTTTGGCTTTAGGCTTCAGTGCTTCTTGTCCACCCTTGCGGTATATGGCTATCCATCTTCTCAGTGGTGCCGTTGATGCTATATCAAAGCGATCCCTGATTTGCGCGTATGACTCTTCTCCAGAAAGGGCAGATTCAACTGCTGAGAGCTTGAGTTCATAGGAGTAGTTTTTACGTTGTACCGACATAGGTTAACCCACTATCGCAAACACATACGACAGACGAACAACCTCTGTTGTAGCTTCCTTGTAAGCAATCTGAGTACCAGGAGTAATTTTGAGACCGAAGAGTACCGGCAGTGATGTATTTCCTGGTATCTCAAGAACCGTTGCCGCAGAACCATTGGTGGGCACATAGACGGGAAGATCAGGTTCTGCTTTGTCAGCTATCGTTACCCGAAGAGCGCTCCAACGGGTTCCATCGGTGGGACATCCAGGGAATATGTCTTGAGCATTTGGTGATGCCACACTCTCAATGCGAGCTATTGCTACCTTAGCGCTGTTGTTCGAGCGGAAGAACGTATCAGTTGTTGTATCAGGGCTAACTTGTCCCTGAGCATCAATTGAGATTGTGGGGGCTACAGGAACCGTTACGTTGTAGGTCTCTGCCCACTGAGCATAGAGCTTGACTGAAGTTGAACCTTGGGCAGCGATGTTTTGGACGCTTTGTCCATCGAGGTACAACTCACCCGTACCATCTTGAGCAACAGTCCAGCCTTTGAAGTTGAACCCTTGACACCGATAGCCATTTTTAGGAAGGCTTTCCCACACACCAAACTTAATCACCTTATCAGGTGTTGTACCTTCAAATGCGCCACCCCCAGGAACATTGGAGTCAAAGGATACCGTATAGCTAGAAGACCCTTCCCACTCAGCATAGAGCGTCACGACTCCATTTTGTTCAGTCGTGAGGTTTGTGACCTCTTGTTCTGCGGTATAGCGAGTACCTGTCCCTTTGGGATCAGTATTCCATCCAACAAAGGTGTAACCCTCGCAGACAAACCCTGATGCAGGGAGTTTGGTAGGAGTATCGTATGTTGCAGTAACGTCATCAGTGCCACCAGTAACTACTGCGTTTTTAGGATTACTACCATTAAAAGCAATGATGTATGTGTTGGGCAGCCACTTCGCATAGAGTGTCACCACACCGTCCGCTTCATCTGTCAGATTAATCTGCGAGGTCAATATCTCATATGTTTTACCGCTACCATCAGGCTTAGTATTCCACCCAGCAAAAGTATAATAAGGTTTAGTAAGATCGTTTTGCGCTGGCATTTGAATATCTTTATCATAGGTTGCGCTAATACTACTTGGGACACTCCCCGCAGCTTCATTGGCATCGAAAATAACTGTGTATGAATTAGCAATCCAATGAGCGAAAAGTGTCTTTGTGCCTCCTTGAACTGTACTTAGATTCTTTACTTTTGCTTCGTTATCGTAAACCTTGGCACCATCAGGAGTCTCTGCCCATCCAGCAAAAGTATATCCAGTTCTTGTAAACTGATTTACCGTAAGGTTCTTTTCTGCGCCAAAAGTCATTTCCATGGAGGATGCGATTCCGCCAGTCGATCCATTGCCATCAAAAATGATTGCATAGGTATGCGGAATCCAATTGGCATACAGCATCACGTTATTTGAAGGCATTTTTGTTATTCCCGGATACCAAAGGGTGCCTGCACCATTTACATCAGTAAACCAGCCACCAAATGAATATCCTTCTTGAGTAGGCTCAACAACTGATGGCATTGTAGATTCATGGAATATTAATTGAGTGCTCGGTTCAGGAGACCCACCTTGTGCATCGAATGAAAGAATATAACCGCTCTGCGCTACATAAGTGTCATTCACTCCTTTTGGAAACGTATTGTATTCATATACAGCTTTGCTGCTCTGCGCAATCCATTTTCCGGTATAGGTTGCTCCTGAAGCAGAATTAATACCTGTTTTTTTATCTAATTCAAAACCACATAAGCTTCCAATTCTAAGTGTGGCCAATTCTTGAGTATCAAGAAACATAGACCTCATATAAGAGGTACTTGAAACTT
>JAVWLC010000234.1:0-4274 GCA_036638175.1 Raoultibacter sp.
TGAAACAGTAGCTATCGGGAGTAGCGAAAAAACTTCTGATAACACCGAGACCACTGACCGCACCACTTCTGAAACCACACCAACAAACACTTCAGATTCGCGTACCACTGAGCAAAGTGTCGCATCGGTCTCTGATCAGATAGTAGTCGATGTGCCACTTACTCCATCAGATGCAATTGCAGAAACACTCCTGCTTGATGGATTAACCTTTGAGTTGAACAACGATGCAAAGACAGCAACACTCACGGGTTGGTACGGCGATGCTCCTAAAGGGGACCTATCTATTCCCTCACAGGTCAAACATGGATCAAGTACCTACCGTGTTACCTCAGTTGGTCTGTCATCAGACAACGCTGATCACGCTGTCAAAAGTAGCGATACAACCAGCAAAACGCTGGGGGGGGTCCATATTTTCCTTGCCCAGAGCTTCGCTCTGTAAGTCTTCCATCAACCGTTGATTATCTAGCTCCAAACTTTTTCTCAGGTTGTCCTAACCTTCGATCAATCCAGGTCTCACCTCAAAACAAAACTTACGCTTCTGTCAGTAACATGGTGTTTACAAAAGACCTTACCCAGCTCCTATCCGTTCCCGAGGGTATGGAGCATACAGCCTATCTCCCCAATACCACAGACACCGTCCCAGCAGGAGCATTCTCGCATAGTGCCCGGCTAACTTCTGTGAGTGTTGGGGAGAGCAGCGCTGCTTACTCCTCAGAAAACGGAATACTCTACAACAAAGACAAGACAACGCTTGTAGCTGTACCTGCAGGATATGGGGACGCTGTTGTTATTCCTGAAAGTGTTACAAGCATTGCTCCTCAAGCGTTTGCAGGAAGTGCACTCAAGTCGATTGTCGTGCTTGGTCGTGTTGTCGGCATTGACCCGACATCATTTACTGATGGCACCAAAGCAGAAGCTACTGTTGTAATTCCAAGTAGTTCCACTTACGAATCTCTCAAAGCAGTATGGGAGCGTGCTGGTTTTTCTCACTTTCAAGAACCAGCAAAGCCAGGAGATGTAACAGCACCAAAAGATGCATCTGTTGCTAGCGGCTTTACCTATGAGCTTTTGGAAGACTATACGCTTTCTGTCTCTTGGCGCGGTAGCTTTGAGCCAGAACCAGATCTTGTTGTTCCCTCATCTGCCCAGTTTAACGGTGTTACGTATCGCATTAGCACCATAGCGGCTTCTGCTTTTGAGAATTGCGAATCGCTTAAGACCGCTAGGATCTCTTCATCTATTTCAAGAATCGAAGATGCTGCATTTAGAGGTTGTGCGCAATTGACGGAATGTACCTTGTCTGACGGGCTTACCTCAATTGGAGCCTCTGCGTTTGAGAGTACAGCCTTGACGCAAGTTATTCTTCCTGAGTCTGTAGCAGCAGTAGAAGATTGCGCGTTTGCTCACAATGGTGAGCTAGCCAGCATCGTTGCCCTTTCAGATATAGCTTCAGTTGCGTCTTCAGCCCTTGAGGGTTGCTCTGGTGTTTCTATCCTCACTCCTTACCAAGAAGATGATCTCTACCCCTGGACTCCAGGTATCTCTGCTCTTGGCAACCACATAGAGCCTTATGGAATTGATCTTGCAAGTGAGTACATGACCCTAGAAGTTGGACAATCAGGTGACCTTTTCGATAAGGCATCTATTGATCTGCCTAAAGACTGTAGCTTTTCTTTCTCGTATCCAGCAGCATGCATATCAGTAGACTCTGATGGTTCTGTTGCAGCCAAGAAAGAAGGCGCGGCAGATGTTTCAGCGTCGATTATGTTTGATGGGGTGGTGCTCGCTGACGCTTCTCGCAGTGTAGTAATTTCTCCGCAGGCAAATTCTTCAAGCAATAAAAACGCTTCTACTGGCGAGCTAAGTGTATCAGCATTCACTTCACCACTGCCACTTGTTGGAACTGTGTTCTCGCTTAATGGCAGCACGATTGCACCAAGAGGTGTGGCGATTGACGGTGGTACTTCAGGTGGGTGTACGTGGGATATCACCGACGGTAAGCTCACGATTAAGCCGACCAATGGAGCTTCGGGGACACTTGAATCATTCGGTGACGGTACGGACATTACTGCTGTTCCATGGCGCTCAAATGCTGCTGCTATCACTAGTGTTGATGTAGGGTCTGGCGTGAAGGGCGGCGCTAGCCTGGCATATATGTTTGAAGGGTGCAGCAATCTTACTAAACTCGATTTATCGAAGCTTGAAACTACAGGCGTAACTAAATTTGATCGCATGTTTATGAATTGCTCCAAGCTTGCTTCGCTCGATGTATCGAGTCTTGATACATCGAATGCGACAAATATATGTTACATGTTCCTAGGATGCTCGTCGCTTACCTCTCTTGACGTGTCAAATTTCGATACGTCAAAAACGAGCTGGTTTCATGGTATGTTTTCTGGTTGCACCAGCCTTACTTCTCTTGATTTATCAAGATTTAATACGGCTAAAGCTCTTCGCACGTACAACATGTTCCTAGGGTGCTCTTCGCTTACTTCTCTTGATCTGTCAAATTTCAACACAGCAAACGTTACAGATATGGGTGGTACGTTTAATGGTTGTTCTGGCCTCACTGATCTGAACATATCAAGCTTTACCACTGCAGGCGTTGAAAACATGAGCTTTATGTTTTACGGATGCTCTTCGCTTACTTCTCTTGATGTATCAACATTTGATACATCAAATGTTGTTGATATGACGAGCATGTTCAATCGCTGTCGTAGCGTTACTGCTTTAAACCTGCTGAACTTTAGCACAGCAAATGTTACAAAAGCGCAAGGTGTATTCTTCGAGTGTAGGAGTCTTGATTCTCTCGATCTGTCAAAGATGAGTTTCTCAAACGCCACGAATATAGATCGAATGTTCTCCGGCTGCACTAATCTTGCTTCCCTCGATTTATCGAGTTTCAATACGTCAAATGCAGAAAATATGACGTCGATATTCAATGGTTGTTCCAGTCTCGCTTCACTTGATTTGTCGAGTTTCAACACGGCAAAAGTTGAATTTTCGAACGATATGTTTACCGACACCCCGCAGCTCTCCACCATAAAGATCGGAGCAGCATACGCTCTTGACCTCCCACAAAGACCAGCCAAGAACACCGCAGGTGCAACCTACACAGGCAAATGGGTCGCCAAAGGTGGAACCGCATACGACTACAACGACTATCCCAAAGGTATTGCTGATACCTACACTGCACCATCGGGATACATCTTGTCCTTTGACACCCAAGAAGGATCAACACCACCTGAAAGCCAAATAGTCCCTACTGGCTCTAAGGCAACAGCAGTTGGTAACCCAACCAAAACAGGTCACACTTTCACTGGTTGGTACACCGAAGCAGCCTGTACTAACAAGTGGGACTTCACTAAAAGTGTTATGCCTGCAAAGGATCTCACACTGTATGCAGGATGGAAGCCTAATGCCTATCAGATAACCTATGAAACTAATGGCGGTAGCGCTGTTGCAGCACACAATGCTGACTATGGCTCAAAGCTCACCCAACCAACCTGTACGAAGCTTGGTTACACCCCAGATGGTTGGTTCAGCGATGTAGGACTTACCACCAAGTGGGACTTTGCTGTCAACACGGTTACAGGTGACACTAAGCTCTATGCCAAGTGGAAAGCTAACACCTACACCATCGTCTTTGATGCTAATGGTGGTACTGGCACCATGGCAGATCAAACAGGGGTGGTCTATGGGGCTGCAACTAACCTCAACGCCAACACCTACACCAAAGAGGGTCACACCTTTGCTGGTTGGGCAATGTCAGCTACAGGATCGGTACAGTACACCGATGGCGCACAGGTCACCTCTCTTGTTGCATCAGGAGAAACAACGCTTTATGCCAAGTGGACCCCCAATGACTACAACGTTATCTTCAACCTTGATGGGGGAACGGGTGTTACCTCGCCTATCAAAGCTTCCTATGGCTCAAAGCTCACCAAGCCAAGCCCTGACCCAACCAAACAAGGCTACACCTTCAACAACTGGTACAAGAATGAAGCCAAAACAGTACTGTGGAACTTTGCTACAGATACCGTAGGCCTTACTACCACCATCTATGCCAAGTTCACCGCTAACACCTACTCCGTTCGCTTTGATAGCAACGGGGGTACAGGAACTGTCATGCAAGACCAAACCTTCACCTACGACACTCCCGCAAAAGCTCTCTCTCAAAACACCTAAACCAAGCAAGGCTACCTCTTTGAGGGTTGGTCAAAGACTAAAGCGGGTGCCAAAGACTACGCAGATACTGAAAAAGAAAGAAAACT
>JAVWLC010000235.1:0-4268 GCA_036638175.1 Raoultibacter sp.
CTCGCTAAACGCGGTGCCTGCGTACACATCAGCGGCACCATAGTTATCGGTCGGTTTAATGATCCATTCATCCTTGTTTTCGCGGATTTGTGGGAGGTTCACATGATCATCGTCGAGAAACGTTGTGAGCGGTATGGTCTGCTCGATAAAGTTGATTTCTTCGGCATCAAGAAACTCGACGGTCTTCTCATCGAAAAGCACCTGAAAGATCTGTTTGTCGTGTACGAGGTGGCCCGCAAAGCTTCCTATCAACGCTACCTTTTCTGCACGGACAGCCTCAATGAGCTGCTGTGATTCATCCCAGTGGTCAATGATGTCGTTGGTAACGCTGCGCCGCCAGATAGCATCAACACGTTTACCGTCTGAGCCTTTAAGCGTCACACCATCGAAGGTGAGCTCGCGCACATCGTAGATGCTGCATGAAATGCCATGTTCGGCGAACAGCTGAGCGAACACCTTGAACTCATCGACGACAGCATTCTCGAGGAAATCGCAGATAGCAATATGGGGGTTCTCAACGCGATGCTGATAGGTTGCATAGATTGAGAGAAATTCAACAACCCATGATTCAAAGAGTTCGCATGATTCAACCTGGTGGTGTTGCGCAAAACGCTTATAGCTTTCGGAATGTTCAATTGAGTGCGTGATCTCGCGGTTTTCGTTCATGCCCGATGAACCGTCAGCATTAAACTCGCAAAAGCCAATACGACCAGTGTCTTCATTGAAAAAAACGTCAACGCGGGCAAAGGGAAGCAGCGATTCATAGCCGCGTGGCAGCAAGATAAGCTCTTCAAGGCGAGGGTCAAACGAAAATATTTTGCGATATTCAGGATCGTCAAGATAGCGCTGCATGACCTTCACTAAAATGCGATGCGCGGTTTCAGCGGTGTCTTTGAAAATGCGGTAGGTTTCCGCATTGAACAGGCGAGGAAGAAACGAGCAAGCAACTACTTCGTGATGGACGATAGCAGTTGAGGATTCCATGTAAGAAAGTGCCGCGCGTCTGCCAACTATGTCACCGTCAAGCTCGTTGACAATATCGAGATATTCACGGGTGTAATCAGCATTGGTAGGCATGTCTGCCCTTTCTGTAGGCTCTACTTTCGCACGTTTCGAAAAAGTGTATCATTAGCCGAATACGGTGCCTGCAAAAGTTGCCGTATCGATTCAAAGCCATTGTAATATTACACAAAGGAGTGCGTTAGCAAAATGACTGACCTCGCGCAGCCCACAAACACCGCCCCGACCTCGAGCTATCTGTTTACGTCTGAATCGGTAACTGAAGGACACCCCGATAAGGTGTGCGATCAGATATCTGACGCCATTCTTGACGCCATTCTTGAGAAAGAAATCGAACTCACTAAAAGTGGCTATGTGGCACCCAACGGTGCCCTTGCTGATCCATCCGCCGTCCGGTGTGCATGCGAAACGCTCGCATCAACAGGCATGGTGATTGTCACCGGTGAAATTCGCACCCAAGCCTATATTGATATTCCCACCATTGTTCGTGGTGTAATTGATGATATTGGTTACAACCGAGCAAAATACGGTTTCGATAGCGAAACATGTGGCGTTATGAATGCCATTCACGAACAGAGCGCCGATATTGCTCTTGGTGTTGATACATCATACGAAGCTCAGCACGGAATTGAGCAAGATCCGTACGACACCATTGGTGCGGGTGACCAAGGCATGGTCTTTGGCTATGCCTGCAATGACACCAAGACATTGATGCCGATGCCAATTTATCTTGCGCATCGTCTGGCTGAGCGGCTTGCTGCGGTGAGAAAAGATGGCACCATGCCGTACTTGCGTCCTGATGGTAAAACGCAAGTGAGTGTGCGCTATATCGACGATAAGCCTGTTCAGGTTGAAAAGGTGCTGGTTTCTGCTCAGCATGCCGAAGACGTTGAGCATGCTGCTTTGCGCGAGGCTCTCATTGAAAACGTTATCATGCCAGTCTTTGAGCAAGAGGGCGTGAAGCTTGCCGAAGATGCAGCTATCCACATCAATCCCACGGGACGTTTCGTTATTGGTGGGCCCATGGGTGATGCGGGTCTAACGGGTCGTAAGATTATCGTTGATACGTATGGCGGCATGGGCCGCCATGGTGGCGGTGCGTTTTCTGGCAAAGACTGCACCAAGGTCGATCGCTCGGCTGCCTATGCAGCACGTTGGGTTGCTAAGAATGTCGTAGCCGCTGGTCTTGCTGATCGCTGCGAAGTTCAGATTGCGTATGCTATCGGCATGGCTAAGCCGATTTCTATTATGGTGGAAACGTTTGGCACAAATCACGTGCCTGAAAAGACTATTGCTGATGCGGTGAGTAAGGTGTTTGATCTTCGTCCAGGCGCCATTATCGACGGGCTGGATCTTCGTCGTCCTATCTATCGCAAGACAGCCGCTTATGGTCACTTCGGTCGCGAATTGCCCGAATTCACGTGGGAGCGAACTGACAAGGTTGACGAGTTGAGAGAAGCCTGCGGACAAGCGTGCGAATAGCGTCGGTCATACTCGATATTCCTACTCAGTCGCTCGATACCGCTTACACCTATGCGGTACCCGAGGATTTTGTCGATGCCGAAGTAGGGTGCGCGGTGCTTGTTCCCTTTGGGAATCGACAGGCTATCGGCTACATTGTGAGCATGGGAGAAATTGATGATGCTAACCCCGATGCATTTTTGCGCATCGGGGTTAATCCAGCAAAGATGAAATCGATTCAGCGAGTTTTGTCTCCCTCATATTTTGATGAGATGGGTGCAGAGTGCGCGCAGTACTTGAGTGAGCGCTATATTGCGCCTTTGTGCTCGTGTGTGCGTCTGTTTACGCCACCCGGGGGCGTGCCTCGCATGGTGCGCAAGGGATCGTTTTGGAGTATCGAAGAGCCCTCAATTGGTCCTGTTGATGATCGCTGGGTGCGCTTAGGGCCAGAAGCTTATGGGTTTGAACCTAAAAAATCCGCCGTCAAACAAAAAGCCATTGTTGAAGCGCTTCATGCAGGTGAGCTTCGAGTGACTGAGCTATCGATGGAGCTTGGTTCAATATCTTCCGTACTTAAAGCGCTCGCTGCAAAAGGTGTTATTGAAATCGAATCTCGCCGTAGACTTCGTGGTGTTGAAGTTTCTGGTGGTACCGACGCTACACCATTTTCCCCAAGCCCAAAGCCAGAACTCACGAAGGGTCAAGCAGAGGCATTGTCGGTCATTGAGGCTGCCCAGAAGCGCGCAGCGGGCGAGGTTGTGCTGGTTGATGGCGTAACGGGATCAGGCAAAACCGAAGTCTATCTCCAGGCCATTGAAACAACGCTTGCGCAAGGGCGGGGAACCATTGTCCTTGTTCCTGAAATATCGCTGACACCTCAAACGGTAGCTCGTTTCAGGGGGCGCTTCGGCGATACGGTGGCGGTTATGCATTCGCGCATGAGTCAGGGTGAACGCTATGATCAATGGGATCTCATTCGTTCAGGTGGGGCGCGTGTGGTTGTGGGCGCGCGAAGTGCGCTTTTTACACCTATGCCCAACGTCGGCCTTATTATCATTGACGAAGAGCACGAGGGCTCCTATAAGCAAGACTCTTCTCCGCGATACGTTTCGCGTGATGTGGCGGCGTGGATGGTTGCGCAACGCAATGCAACGCTTGTGCTTGGATCGGCAACGCCATCTATAGAGACACTATTTTGTTGCGAAAAGCGCGAGGAGTGGCATCGCGTGGTACTTTCTGAGAGAGCAAATGGCATGCCCATGCCAGAAATTACCGTCATTGATATGGCGCAGGAGTTTGGGAGCGGACATCGCTCGATGTTTTCGCGCAAGCTTACGAAGGCATTGCTCGAGACGCTCGAGAAGGGGCAGAAGGCGGTCCTGATGCTCAACCAGCGCGGATTCGCTAGTTTCCTTCTATGCCGCGAATGCGGGTTCGTGCCAGAATGCCCATCGTGTTCTACGTCGCTGACCTATCATGAAAAAGGAAGCATACTTGCTTGTCATCACTGTGGACACAAGGAACCCGTGCCACCGCTGTGTCCAGAGTGCCAAAGTCCTTACCTTAAAAAGTTTGGCGCAGGAACGCAGCGCGTTGAGGCTGAGCTGACAACGCTTCTTGAGAAAACGGACGCACGCATTGTACGCATGGATGCGGATACAACATCGGGCAAGGGTGCTCATCAGCGGTTGCTTGAGGAGTTCGGTTCCTCGGAAGCTGCGGTACTGCTGGGAACGCAGATGATTGCCAAGGGACTCGATTTCGATGATGTGACTCTTGTTGGTGTT
>JAVWLC010000236.1:0-1983 GCA_036638175.1 Raoultibacter sp.
ATATCGCACAAAAGATTGCAATCGGTATCGTGAGAGCACTCCAACCACCAAACGTAACCTGGAAGAAGCTCGAAACCGCCGTGCCCATAACGCCAACGATATTTTGTCCGATGCCTATAACGCCAAGCGTAATACCCAATGTAGCAGGGCTAACTGAAGCATCAGGAGCAATCGAGAAAACAGTTCCTGGGAGCATTTGCATAACAAAACCAGTGAGCGCAGCATACGGAATAACAACAGCAGCACTCGGCATATTGAACATGCACAATCCAACACCTGATATGATCAAAACCAAGATCAATAACCATTTAGGGTAATTACGTACCGATATCTTGGCCAGAATAGCTCCACCAACGAAACCGCCGACGATATTACCCATTGTCATAACTGACGTACAGAAGTTTGCCGTCCCAAGATCCATAGCTAAATCTTGTTGCAAATAAGTCGGGAAGTACGACGCAAACGCAGAGATAACGTATCCGAATACGAAGAATGCAAACAGGAGCGTCCACACAGAAACTGACTTCATACCCGCCAATACTGAGACCTTTTCACCACCCTTGCCAGGCTGATCATCAAGCTGTGATTCTTGTTCAGAAGGAAGCTTAAGGAAAAAAATCACCAAAACAAGAACGACAGCACAAAAAGCTGTGGAGAACCACCAAACGTTCTGAAAATTACCCGTTACGTTTACGATAATTGGTGCCACATTCAAAACGATGATCTGCCCGAAAGCTACCCAGCAGCTAGTAATGCTATTGGGCAAACCACGCTTTTGAGCAGGAAACCAAGAGGCGATGAATTGAGGCATGATTACCATACACAAACCATATCCAAATCCAAACAGTGCCCGTGAAGCCAAAAGCATTTCGTAGTTCGGAGCTATAGCGCCAAGAACGTTCGCCAGAATTGCTACACCAAGGTCGATAATAGCAAGGTTACGGGCGCCGATCTTCATCATAACCATGCCTGCTGGCAATGAGACAATCGTTGCGACGATGCCGACAAAGTTCATCGTATTGCCAGCAGCTACAGGATCGATATTATAGGTCTGCATGATCTGAAGCATAACAGCTGGTGGCTGAAACTGGCTGAGTGCGAAAGCCGTGGACAACAGTAAAGCCACAATCGTAACCAGCCACGCTTTGCCTGGATTAAATGTTTTCTCCATTGGTCCTCCTTTGCTAACAACTATTTGTTTTACCGGTCTCCTAGGAGACCGGTATCAGAAACCTATGCTTTTGCTAAATCAAAATCCCCAAGGTTGAGACTTTTAACTAAATCAATGTCATTCTTGCTACCTACTGCGTAACCATCAGCAAAAATGGCGATGCCATACTTGCCAGCAGGTAGTCGACGGAACCAGAAATCGCCAAAATCATCAGTTGTAGTCATCTGTTTTGTTCCATCGGGATAGGTGAGCTCAACACGCGCGCCAATAATCACTTCATTGTCTTCAGAGTTCCAAACATCTCCTCCGATAAACAAACCAGGTGCATTGAGGTAATAAACTCGAGGACGGCAACCCTCCTCTGGAATAATCTGCGTAGCTCGTGCAATTTCTTCGGTAAATTCCGCTTCTTCTCCAAATTTGATAGCACCAGTTGCGCAGAGTTCAACGCAATGGGGAACCTCACCTGCATCGATAAGATGGGCGCATCCATCGCATTTCTGCGGGATATCGAGTTCCTCGTTCCAGTAGATGGCACCATACGGACAGGCTTCCATGATGTCTTTCCTGCCTTTAGCCTTTACAGGATCGATAGTCACAAGTCCATCTGGGCGTTTAATAACTGCATCGCATACGGCACATTTCGGATCATCACACTGCTGACACATATAGGGCCGATACTCAATGTTGACTTTTGGAACCTGTCCATGAGTCGTTTCCTGGAGCTTCATCCAGAAATGCCCTGTGTCTGGTTGAGCCTTTTGGTAAGGCATCCACTCGTTGCCACAATGCTCATCTTTGCATGCAATCTG
>JAVWLC010000236.1:1993-4248 GCA_036638175.1 Raoultibacter sp.
AGCAACCATTGCAGTACTTCTGGTCAATAACAAATACTTTCATCTCGCTAGCCTCCTATACGAGCCAGTTTGCAAGGTCGGGGCCTTCATCAGCTTGGAACGAACGGCTAAACGCCTCGGGATACTGTTTTGCTATCTCATCAACATCCACTTTTTCGATACCAACCAAGAATCCAGAAGTAACCTCACCAGCACAATTTGCCGATGTCGTCTCCTTGGGCGCAATCAGGTTGTTTGCACCAGCGCGGTCGGATTCACCAGGGATAACAGGATCAATACGCGCACCATGATCTTGGTAAACCACATGAGGCTTGATGCGCTCGGTGATATACACTCCTCCCATAGTCCAACCGCGATCATTGACTACTTTGACGACATCGCCATTTTCTAGCCCCATATCAGTTGCATCAACAGGGTTGATCCAAACTGGCTCATAAGCATATCCATCTGGACCGATGACTTTACAGGTCTCAATCTCGCGCAACCACGCATTGTCGTCGAAATTGGCATGTACGCGCCAACGCGGATGATTTGAGACCAGCAAGTAGGGATATTTCTCCGCTTTTGGATCTTCGCGATATTCATGGAAACGATCTGTCGCAGCTATATAGTGCGGATAGGGCATGCGCTCTTCGTCGTCAGGGAAATTGTCCGCAAGACGAGTTGAGTATATTTCGATTTTACCTGACGGTGTTGGCAGCGGATTTGCGTCAGGATCGGAATAGAAATCAAAGAATCCTGCATGATCTTCTTGCCAATTCTCAACATGAGGAATCATGGCATATCCCTTTTCTTTGAATTCCTCATAGCTGGTATAGAGCTGTGCACTCGAATTGTTGAACGTCAACTCAATGCTGCTTTCCACTGTGCGGCCATCGGTATATCGTTCAAGCAGGTTTGTATAGAGCCCGTCATCCACTCCATACAGCTTCTCAAGTTTCTTAGCTACTTCCTGGACACACTCCCAGTCACTTTTTGCTTCGCCAACTGGCTCGACACATTGCTCACAATGCAAGAAGGTATTGACGATGCCACTCTGGTTGTCAATAGCGCAATCCTCAACTTCGAAACGTGTTGCAACAGGCAAAACAATGTCAGCAAAATGCGCATCATTCTCGTACCAAGGATGCTGAAGAAGCACAAAGTCGAGATTCTCACAGCGAAGCGCTTTGAGATACTCATTGCCACCGTTCCAGCACGTTGACCAACAGGGCGTATCAGACCAAATCATGTGAAGATATGGTTCTCCTTCAAGCGGGAACTGGAACTGCTCCATCTGATCCTCTGCCGGCATCATGCAAATCACGTGACCGTACCATGTAATCGGTTCTTTTGCCGCGATGCCTTCTGGAATGAGCGTCTTCGGAATGAATCGATCAGTCGAATCCAAAAATGCAGCATTGTACCCCGCCCAACCTGTCAAGTATGCTTCGTCGCGAGGCATCGGAGAGTAGTTCGGATTCTCGTAGATATTCCATTCGATAAACTTCATGAAGTTGCAGCCCGGCTTACCGAGACCCTGCATCGCCAACAAGCACACTTCCATTCGTGCGGGCTCGTGTGCATAGCAAGAACGAATGTAAGAGCCACCGTTGCAGTGACACGTTGTAGTTGCTTCCTTTGCCCACTTGCGAGCGAGAGCTTTGATGGTTCGAGCAGGTACTCCACAGAGAGGTTCTGCCCATTCAGGCGTTTTGGGTGTGCTATTTGCGCCCCCCATGACTTCATACTCAAGCCAATCGAACCCAATCGTATGAGTCGCAATATATTCTTTGTCATACAAATCTTCAGTGATCCAAACATACGCAATAGCAAATTGCAGCGCGAGGTCAGTATTGGGATAAACAGGAATCCATTTATCAGCATGAACCGCTGCCGAGTAGTTGAGATCTGGAGCGATAGCGACGCTTGTTATGCCGCAGTCCGTAAACCAAAACGACAACCGCGAAGGCATTTGTCCGCCCCAGCCCCAGGTAGTTGTTTCGTTATCGCAGCCCCAATACAGTAACATCTTCGTATTCTTCGTGATGTCATACGTGAGATTCTGATCATAGCCCTGACCCAGCGGCTCGGTGCCCCAGGTGTGCTTGGCTCCCCAATACCAGCCCTCCCACGAGTCAGGCTGACGAGCTTGCAAAGTCGATCCGCCCAAAAGTTCAAGAAGCTTTACCATAGCTCCGTGGCAAGGATGAACGATTTTAGTTTCACCATGTCCGTCTTGTTGCACGAGAATAGAACCAGCTCCATAAACCTCG
>JAVWLC010000237.1:0-4247 GCA_036638175.1 Raoultibacter sp.
CTAGATGCGGTCCATAAGGTAAATGCAGACGAAGTCATTATTCTCCCTAACAACAAAAACATTATTATGGCAGCCCAGAGCTGTGCAAGTATCTCTGATGTGCCTTGTGCGGTTGTTCCCACCACCAGCGTTCCTCAGGCATTTTCGGCCCTTTTCGGATTTGATGAAACAGCAAGTCTTGCTGAAAATGTCGAGTCGATGACTGAAGCCTATGAGGATGTAAAAACAGGTGAAGTCACAGTAGCTATCAAAGATGCAAAAGACGCGCATGATAACCCGATTACTACAGGAGATACCATTGGTATCGCCGACGGTTCGATTGAGGCAATTGGTACAAGTACCGAAGATGTTGTCATGAAGCTTCTTGAGGCTATGGAAGCAGAGGATTCTGATACGTTGACCATTCTTGCAGGTGAGGACATGGATGACGAAGCCTTCAAGAGCCTTATCAGCCAGATTGAAGAGCGCTACGAGGATCTTGAGATTGATTCACATCGTGGAGAACAACCTCTCTATCCGATTGTTATGTCGGTAGAATAGGGCTTTGACGAAAGTAGATTATGTGAATGCGCAAGCCACATCGGCTTCAACGAGCAAGGCGGGCGGGAGAACAGCTCCTGACCGCCTTGCTGCTACGTTGGCCCTTGATGAGCCTGTTAGCCGCGTGCGCCTTGTGAGTCCTGCTCGCGCAGCGGCACTAGCCAAGCTTGGCATACGCACGGTACGAGATCTGGTGGGACACTATCCGCGACGGTATATTGATATGTCGCGTATCGAAAAAGTCGTGAGCGCTCCTATTGGTGAGATGGTTACCGTTGTAGGTTCGATCCATGAGATGAAACTCAAAAAACCTAAACCGTATTTTTCACTCGTTGAAATTTCAATTACCGATGCGTCGGGCGTGCTTATGATCACATGTTTCCGGCAGCCTTGGTTAATGGACCAGCTCAAGCAAGGTATGCGTATTGCTGTTTCGGGAAAGCTTGAGTTTAACTACGGATTCAAACGTATGACAAACCCCTTTATTGAAGAAATCGACGAGTCTTTTGATGAGCGAATTGGTCGCATCATTCCCGTACATCCTGCTACCGAAAAACTTTCAACGGCTTGGATGCGTAGGCTTGCAGGGAATGCGCTTGCTGTATGCGCAGGTGCGTTTGATCCTTTGCCAATTGAGCTGAGAGAAAAGTATCGCCTTCAAAGCAGAATGGTTGCACTTTCTTGCATCCACTTTCCGACTACTATGGAAGAAGCGGCCATGGCGCGGAGGCGCTTGGCTTACGAAGAAGTACTTATGCTCGAACTGCACCTTATGATGGATGAAATGAAACGCAGTGCTGGCAAAACACCGACAACGCATACGGTTGATGGTTCTCACATGAAAGCGCTTGAAGCATCACTTCCGTTTACCTTGACGGCAGAACAAGTGATGGCTCGTGATGATATTTTGCGAGCTATGAGTGGTCCTCGTGCGGCGAACCATATGCTTTTGGGTGATGTTGGAACAGGTAAAACCATTGTTGCCTCCTTCGGATTGGCTGCAGTGGCGGATACTGGTACGCAAGCGGTCATGATGGCACCGACCGAAGTTCTCGCTCGTCAATACGCTGAGAAACTTGGACCTGTGCTTGATAAGGCAGGAATTACGTGGGAGACGCTTACGGGATCGACTTCTGATGTTGAGCGCGAGGCAATTGTGGATCGCGTCGCAGGCGGAACAGTTGATGTCCTGTTCGGTACGCACGCCGTCCTTGAGGATGATATTCGCTTTGCTCGCCTGAGCTTTGTGGTGATCGATGAGCAACAGCGCTTCGGCGTTGATCAGCGCGCCAAGCTGCTCGCTAAAGGCGAGGCGCCCGATGCTCTTTTTATGACGGCAACCCCAATCCCGCGTTCCCTCGCGTTAGCGCTGTATGGGAGCTTGACGCTTTCCTATATCAAAGCGCGGCCACTTAACAGTGCTGGTAATGTTACTAAGGTATACACAAAGAGCGAACGCGGTCATGCTTACGATGCTGCACTTGCCGCCCTTAAACGGGGGAGACAGGTGTATGTGGTGTGTCCTTTAGTGGGAAAGCCCGCACAAGAATCTGAAACTTCTAAGAAGTCGAAAAAAGGCGACGATTCTGAACGCGACGAATATGTTTATGCGGCCATCAGCATTGAAGAAGAGTCGGATATCGAAAACGACGACACGAAGGCTGCTATCCAGGAGGCGCGCTTTTTGCAATCGAAGACGTTTATCGATTACAAGGTTGACCTCTTACATGGGCGAATGAGCGGTACTGAAAAGCATGAGGTCATGGAGCGGTTCCGCAAAGGTGAAAGCAATGTGTTGGTTGCAACAACGGTCATTGAAGTTGGCGTTGATGTACCGAATGCCTCGGTCATGATTGTCGAAGATGCTGATCGATTCGGGCTCTCTCAGCTCCATCAACTGCGAGGACGTGTTGGTCGTGGGGGCGAACAAGGTGAAGTCTTTTTAATTTCTGGATCAAAAGCACCAACATCACTTGAGCGCTTGGCGGCCATGGAAAAGACCGAAGATGGCTTTGAACTTGCAAGCTTTGATTTGTCTTTGCGCCGCGAAGGTGACATTCTTGGTAACCGTCAGCATGGCGCTTCGGTATTGAAGTTGGTAAACGTGGTGCGTGATGGCAATATTATCGAAGCTGCACATGCTGACGCGCAAGCCTTGCTTGAGACCGATCCTTCACTTGAAGCCGAAGACCATCGCGCCCTTGGACGTGAAGTACGTATTGCATTTCGTAATGCCCATGCAGCGCAAGGAGGATAAGCGTGCGCATCATAGCAGGTGAACATAGGGGAAGACCTATAAAGACGGCCAAAGGTGATGGCACAAGACCAACCACCGATCGCGTTCGCGAAGCGCTGATGAGTGTACTTGCAAGCGCACGGGGGGGATGGGATGGGGCTGTTGTCCTTGATGCCTTTGCAGGAAGTGGCGCTTTAGGACTTGAAGCGCTCAGTAGAGGAGCACAGCGCGCTGTGTTTTATGAGCGCGATGGAGCAGCAGCTCGGATCATTTCCGAAAACATAACCGCGCTCGGTGTGGGTAGTAGTGCAAAATTGGTAAAAACAGATGTCATGAAGCGGCCACCTATTTCAAATGCTCAATCGTTTGATCTCGTGTTACTTGATCCTCCATATGACGTTGAGCCATGTGCAATCGTTGACCTTATCCAAGCGCTTGATCAGGCACAGGTGCTTGCTCAAGACGCCCTTGTTTCGTACGAATACGCAAAATCGAACAATTCTGCGGTTCAAGAAGCGCTTGAATCGCTACAATGGAAAACCATTTCGCAAAAAACGTATGGAGATACGTCGATAATCGTTGTAGGGAAGGAAACCTACCGCTCATGAAACGTGCACTGACACCAGGAACATTTGATCCAATCACCGAAGGCCACATGGATGTTATTACCCGTGCGTCCCAGCTTGTTGATGAGGTGATTGTTGCGGTTGCGCAATCGTCCAAAAAGCAGCCACTGTTTACCATTGAAGAGCGCGTTGCGCTTACGGTTGCCGCAACAAAGCACCTGCCCAACGTCCGCGTCGAGCCATTTGATGAGCTACTGGTGAGCTTTGCAGAGCGCATGGATGCGACCGTTGTCATTAAAGGTTTGCGTGCTATCACTGACTTTGAGTACGAATTTCAGATGACCGCTCTGAACTATCAACTCAAGCAAGAGCTCGAAACGCTCTTTATCATGTCTCCACCAAATCACATGTATCTTTCGTCGTCCATTGTTCGCGAAATTTCGAGCATGGGTGGCGATGTAAGCCAGTTTGTACCGCGTTGCGTCAATGAGGCTTTGCTTGCAAAGTTTAAGGATCGCTAAACCTTTCGTTTCTGTAACCCTTTGATTACGCAAATGTGCGCTTTATGCAGGCTCATTTCTGTTTTATGGAGCTTCATGCTAAAATATCGCGTGGTATATACCGCAGTTATGTTTGTACCCATAAACGCAGATCAAAACGCAGCAGTAGGGTGGAAGGACTATCATGGACGAAACGGGAGTGTTGGGCTTGCTTGAAGAGCTCTCTATCCTCTTGGAAGACTCGAAGCCGGTGTTCGGCAAAAGTACCATGCGCCAAGTCGATATCGCGGCAGCATTCGAAATCATGGATGAGATTCGCGACACATTTCCGAGTGAATTTGCCCAGGCCCGTCAAGTTGTGCGCGAACGTCAAAGCCTCCTCGATGACGCTGAGGCAGAAGCAAG